>DATBPO010000163.1:0-10488 GCA_036561265.1 Solirubrobacteraceae bacterium
ATGCGCGTGCTGTTCTTCAACGAGGGCAACCTCGGCACCCACATCCTTGGCCAGGGACAGCTGGAAGATGCCTTGCACGTGGGGCTTGCTGGCGCCCCGAACAGCGCCCCGGAAGTGCAGGCGCGCTTTGCCGGGCTGACTCCGATCGGACGGACGGGGCGAGCGCTTGCGACGCGCCCGGTGCCGCTGCTGCATGGCGCGGGCCTTGACTTCCCCACTCTGCGCTGGCATGGAGTACAGGCGCTGCGTGCAAGAGAGGACCTGCGGCGCGAGTTGCGCGAGTGGCCGGCCGATGTTGTGCACGTGCACAGCCACTCGATCGCACTGGCAATGGCGAGGACGATGCGCAGCACCGCCGTGGCGCTGTCACTCGACGTGACGGTGGACGACTGGGCGCGGATGCCGGCGTGGTATCCCTCCGACCCGCATCCCACCCTGGCGATGGCGCCGAGCCGGGTGCTCGAGCGCCGAGCGCTGCGCCGTGCCGCACTGGTGCTCGCGTGGACGGGGTGGGCAAGCAAGGCGGTGCAACGCACCGCACCCGGTGCTCGCGTCGTAGAGCACCACCCCGGCATCGACCTAGAGCGCTATCGCCCCGCCGCGCGCCGCGAGCGCGCCCGCCCGCGCGTGCTGTTCGTCGGTGGGCGCTTTGCCGAGAAGGGCGGCGAGGATCTGCTGCAGGCGCTCGGCGGGGAGCTCGGACGGACGGTCGACCTCGACCTCGTCACGCCCGCCGAGGTGCCCGCTCGCCCCGGCGTAACGGTGCACCGCCTGAAGCCCTCCGACCCCAAGCTGCTCGACCTACAGCAGCAAGCCGACCTGTTCTGCCTGCCAACCTACGGCGACGCGGCGCCGTGGGCGGTGCTCGAGGCGATGGCCTGCGGCACGCCTGTCCTATCCACCCGTATCGGCGGCATCCCCGACATGCTCGCGCACGGCCAGGCAGGCGTGCTCGTCCCCCACGGCGATCGCCCCGCCCTGCGCGAGGCCCTGCAGGCACTGCTGGCCAACCCCGAACGGCGCGAGCAGCTCGGCGCCGCCGCCCGCACGCGCTGCGAGGAGCACTATGACGCCAGACGCCAGTTCCTAAGCTTGGTGGAGCACTTGGAGGAGGTGTGCGGTGAGCAGCGATGAAGGCGCGTTGACCGTTGGCAGCGCCGCGCAGGAGGAGCGACTACGTGATCTGGCCAGCGAGTTGGAGCGCGTGCGCCGTCCGCTGCCCAGGCTGCCCTGGCCGTCGGTGGATATCGGCGTGCGCCTGCGCACCACGCCGTGGCTGCGCCGCTTGCTACCGGCACGGCTGGAGATCAGCCGGGCAGGACGACGCGGCTGGCTGACGTGGGAGCGATGGCCCCAAGACCGCACGCATTTCAGCGCCGGCATGGAGGCGATCGTGGGCGCCACCGCACGCGCCGGCGAAGTTGAGCAGCTCACGCGCGCGCACCTCCGCGAGAGCGAGATGCAGCGCACCCTCTTCTGGCGCCCGTGGGAAGCGGCCAATATGGACGCCGCCACGGAAGAACATCTGCAGGCTGCACTCGCAGACGGGCGCGGGGTGTTGCTCAGCATGTGCCACCTCGGCCCATACTTCCATTCGGCCTCGCTCGGGCCCACCCTGCGGCGCCCGGTGTTCATGGTGGGAGGGTCCTGGTGCTTCGCCGACCCAGCCCCGGACTACTGGGGGCGACGCCAGGTGCGCCGCATGGAGGGCCTGCGCAAGCGGGACGGCAGAATGGTGCCGGCGACGGGCTCCTTCGCGGTGCTGCGGGCGCTGCTTGAAGAGGGCGAGCTGGTGCTGATGCACTTCGACGTGCCGGGCCGCCACGAGACGCACTTCCTGGGCAAGCCGGTGATGCTCACGACGGGCACGGCAAAGCTCGCCGCCATGACCGACGCCTTCGTGGTACCACTGCGCTTCCGCCGCGAGGGCCATCGCGTGTGGGTGGACGCGCAGGCGCCGCTCGATCCGCGCGCGCACGGCAGCGTCGAGCAGTTGCACGGAGCATTGGCTGCGGTGCACGAGCGCTTTATCCTGGAGCGTCCGGAGACCCTTGAGGACCCGCGCCGGGCGGGCTTTTGGGAGGGGGCAAGTGCCGCGGGCTGGCCGCTACGGGAGCTTTACGTTTCAACAACAACAACCTTCAAGCCATAGCTTTACGTTTCAACAACACGCGTATATCGTCGAGCTCCAGCGCGCGCAACCCGAACAGCAACGCGGGATAGCACAGACAGGCGGCCACGATCAAAACCGCCAGCGAAGCCCCCGCGAGCTCGAGGGCGCCGAGCGCCAAGCCGAGCACGAGCGCGGCCAGCACGGTGCGCAGGATGCGCGCGAGCCCCAGGCTGCGCAACGGAAAGGTCTGGCGGATGAGCATGAGGCTGGCGCTGAACACGACGACCTCGGTGACGAGCGTCATCCAGGCGGCGCCCATGAAGCCCACCATCGGGACGAGGATGAAGTTGCCGATGAGGTTGACCACTAAAGCAATCAGGCTGATACGCAGCAGGCGTGTCTGCAACCCCATGACGACGAGCAGGTTGCCGTTGAGGTAGCCGAAGCAGATGAAGACGAAGGCACCTCCCAGAACTGGCAGCGCAGGCGCGGCTTCGGCAAAGCTGGGGCCGAAGATGAGGTGGACGATCTGGCTGGAGGCGACACAGGCGAACGCCAAGGCCCCCAATGAGGAGATCGCCATGAACTCGGCGGCGAGGCGCACGGTGCGCAGCAGGCGCTCGCGATCGGCGGGCCAAGCGGCAGCGATGATCGGCGCGAGCGTGGTGAGCACGGAGACGGGCACAAAGTGCGACTGGTCGAGCACGCCGTAGACCGCGCCATACAGGCCGGCCGAGCGCGCGCCGGCGATGACGTAGACGATCAGCTGGTCGATGCGGGCGTAGAAGATGACGAGCACGCCGGAGAGTCCGAGCGGGATGCCCACGCGTACGAGCGTGCCGATGTGCTGGCGCGTGGGCTTGAGCCACTGCCCGACGACGCGCCGCGCGGCGAGCAGCTGCACGAGCGAGCCGATGGCGTTCGTGACGGTCATCGCGATCGCCAACTCGACCATGGTGCCGTTGTTCGAGTAGATGACGATGACGGCGGCGCCCCACAGCACGCTGCGCAGCGTGAGCACGAGCATCGGCACGATGTTGCGCACGCGTAGCTGGTAGATCATGCCGAGCACGCCGACGCCGCTGAAGGGCATGGTGATGAGCAGGATGAAGCCGGCGATGAGCATCTGCTGGCTTGAGCTCAGGAGCTCGATGGCGACGGCTGCAATCAGCACGACGGGCCCAATCAGCATCAGGCGCAGCGCGAGCATCGAGCCCAGCCACTGCAGCTCGTGCTCGGGCTCACGCGAGGCTTCGCGGATGACGACGCCCTCCATGCCGAAGTTCATTAGGTAGCCGACGAGCCCGAGGACGACGAAGATCGTGGACCACTGGCCGTAGCCGACATCGCCGAGCGTGCGCGCAACGAGCGCCGTGACGACCACGCCGAGAGCGAGGTTGAGCACGCGCGCGAAGATCTGGATGAAGACGTCGTGAGCGGCGCGTTGCCGGGTGGCTTGACTTGCGGCGGAGGGCATCGAGCGCGTCGCTCCTCGCTTGGGGAGGCCCAGAGCCTCGCTTGGGGAGGCCCAAAGATAACCTGTGGCGATGACCGTCAGCGAGACCTTCCCCGAGCTGCCCCTGTTTGACCTGCGCCTGGAGCGCCAAGATCTGGAGGCCGTAGCGCAGACACTGCGCTCGGGCTGGCTGACGATGGGCCCGCGCACAGCCGCATTCGAGGAGGCGTTCGCAGCGCAGCTGGGCGCGCGTCACGCAGTGGCGGTGTCGAGCTGCACGGCGGCGCTGCACCTGGCCTACCTGGCGGCCGGCGTGGGGCCGGGCGATGAGGTGATCGTGCCCTCCTTCACCTTCGCGGCCACGGCCAACGCGGTCATCTACTGCGGGGCCACGCCGGTGTTCGCAGAGATCCTCTCGCGCGAGCAGCCCTACCTCGATCCCGAGGATGTGGCGCGGCGCATCACGCCGCAGACGAAGGCGGTGTGCGTGGTGCACTACGCCGGCTATCCCGCCGCGGTGGATCGCCTCAAAGAGCTGTGCGACGAACGGGGGCTGGCACTGATAGAGGACGTGGCCCACGCCCCCAGCGCGACGCTCAAGGGGCGCAAACTGGGCACGTGGGGCCTGGCGGGCGCGTTTAGCTTCTTCTCCAACAAGATCCTGTCGGTGGGCGAGGGCGGCCTTTTGTGCACCGACAGCGATGAGGTCGCCGCACTGGCGCGCTCACGGCGTTCGCACGCGATGACGAGCGGCACGTGGGATCGCCACCGCGGGCGCACCGATACCTATGACGTGGTGGGCCTCGGCTACAACTACCGCCTGGATGAGCCGCGCGCGACGCTGCTGCTCTCGCGCTTGGAGCGCCTGGAGGCCGACATCGCCCGCCGACGCGAGCTGACATTGCGTTACCGCGGCCTGCTGGCAGAGGTTCCCGGCGTGATCGTGCCCTTCGCCGACGGCGACATCGCGGACTCCTCCTGCTACGTGATGCCGGTGATGCTCGAGCGCGACGGCAGCCAGGGCGAGGTCGCGCGCCAGATGCGCGAGCACGGGGTGCAGACGAGCATCTTCTACCCCGCGGTGCATCGCTTCAGCGCCTACCGCGAACGCTTCCCCGACGTGACGCTGCCGATCAGCGAGCTGGCCTCAAGGACCCAGCTGACGCTGCCGCTGTTCCCGCATATGAGCGAGTCAGACCAGGATCGCGTCGTGAGCGGACTGGCCGAGGCGATGGCACAGGTGGCGCAGACACGATGAACGACTGGCGCGTACCCCTGACAGACATCGCAGTCACCGAGGAGGACGTGCAGGCGGTGCTCGAATGCCTGGACGAGGGCTGGCTGACGATGGGCCCACGCACGCAGCGCTTCGAGCAGGAGCTGGCCAAGAGCATCGGCACGCCGCACGCGATCACGGTGTCAAGCGGCACGGCGGCGCTGCACCTGGCCTGCCAGGCGGCCGGCTTGGGGCCGGGCGATGAGATGATCGTGCCGGCATTCACGTTCGTGGCGAGCGCCAGCGCCGCGCGCTTCGTGGGCGCCACGCCGGTGCTGTGCGACATCCTCGGCCCGCACGATCTGAACATCGACCCCGAGGATGTTGCGCGCCGCATCACGCCGCGCACGAAGGCGGTGATGGCGGTGCACTTCTGCGGCTACCCCGCCGATGTGCTGGCGCTGCGCGAGCTGTGCGACGAGCGCGGATTGATCCTGCTGGAGGACTGTGCGGAGGCGATCGGGGCGCGCGTAGATGAGAGCGGCAGGCAGGTGGGGACCATCGGCGAGCTGGGCGCTTTTAGCTTCTTCTCCAAGAACCAGTTGTGCGTGGGGGAGGGCGGGATGGTCTCGACGGCCGACGAGCAGCTGGCCAAGCACGTGCGGCTGCTGCGCTCGCATGCGCTGACGAGCGGCACGTGGGACCGCCACCGCGGCCACGACCCGGCGTATGACATCGTGGACATCGGCTTTAACTTCCGCATCGACGAGCCACGCGCGGCGCTGGGTCTTAGCCGCATGCAGCGCCTGGAAGGTGACATCGCGGCGCGCCGTGCGGTCGTGCGCGCCTACCGCGAGCGCCTGGCGGAGGTCCCGGGCCTGGAGCTGCCTTGGGATGAGCGCGCGGTGGAGCTGGCGACGCACTTCGCCTTCCCCGTGTTACTGCCCGACCGCGAGGCGCGCGACCGCTTCCGCGAGGAGCTCAAGGCCGGCGGAGTGCAGACGACGTGGTACCCGGCGCTACAGACCTTCAGCGAGTACCGCGACGCGGCGCCCCCCGAGGGACTGCCGCGGGCTCTTGAGGTCAGCGAGCGCCACTGCATGCTGCCGCTGAGCGCCACGATGGGCGAGGAGGAGATCGAGATCGTGGTCGAGACGGCGCTGTCGTGCGTCAGCCGCGTGTCGGCGTGAGCCGGCAAAGACGCGGGTATAAGGTCCTTTCATGTCGAAAAGTCAAGGTGGCCTCATCGGTCGCCTGAAACGTGCCGTCGGCCAGCGGGTCAACGCCCGGCGGCTGCGCTCCTCGCTACAGATCACGCCCCGTGAGGACCTCGTCAGCATCGGCAGCACGTACGGCGCGTGGACGATCCCAGCGCAGGCCCTGAGCAAGGACTCGGCGTGCTACCTGGCGGGCCTCGGCGAGGATGCCTCGTTCGACCTCGGCCTGATCGAGCGTTTTGGCTGCACGGTGCATGCCTTCGACCCGGTGCCCGAGGCGGCGCGCTACGCGGAAGGCGTAGCTGCAGAGGAGCCGCGCTTTCACTTCCAGCCGGTGGGGCTGTGGTCCTCGGATGGCACGTTGCGCTTCTATGAGAACGCCGAGCCGGGCTTCGTGTCGCGCTCGGCCACCAACATGCACGGGACAGGCAGCTACACCGAGGCACCCGTACGCTCGGTGGCCTCGCTGATGTCCGAGTTCAGAGACGAGCGCGTGGATCTCTTGAAACTGAGCGTGGAGGGCTCGGAGTACGAGATCCTCGGCGAGGTGCTCAGCAAGCGCCTGCCGGTGGGGGTGCTGTGCGTGGAGTTCGCCCAGCCGGCGCCTCTACAGAAGATCCGTGCCGAGATCGCGGCGCTGGAAGCGGCCGGCTACGAGCTGGTGAACGCGTCGCTGCCGCCGTTCAACTGGAAGCTGACGTTCTGCTTACCCGCCGGCGCTGCGACGCACGGCGCTTAGGAAGTCCTCCCATGAAGCAGCGTAAGGCGCGATCAGCGCCGCCAGCCGTTCCAACTCGGCCCAGCCGTCGTCGGCCTCCCAGCCCCAGTGCAGCGCGATCGGCAGCCACAGGCCACAGTCCTGCTCGATGAGGCGCTGCGCCGCCGGGCGCACCTCGCGAGCGTGGCCGTAGAGAGGGAGGTAGGAGGGCAGGTAGACAGCCTCGCCCCGCCACATGGGCGAGCGCTGGAAGCCGAGCAGTCCGATCGACTCGGGACCGCCGCAGACGACGGTGAAGCGCTCGGCCAGCAGGTCGTACTGCGCCGCATCGAAGCGGTTGAAGGGAGGCACGAAGACCTCCGTCGTAATACCCAGATCACCCAGCTCGGCGAGCGCACCGTCGAGCAACTCGACCGTCGCGATGGACCCCAGACCACAGAGCTCGCTGTGGCGGCGGGGCGAGGCAAAGCGGGTGCGGTGGTCGCGCCCGTGCAGGGCAAACGAAACGCCCTCGGCAACCGTGAGCTCGGCCAATAGCGCGCGCTCGCCCCCATCAAGCCCCCGCCAGCGATGCTCGCTGGGGTCCAGCGGGGCGTGGCTGACACGGGGGGGCACGGCAACGAGGTAGGGAACCCCGGCGGCGGCCATGATCGCGTGGAAGCGGCGATAACCCTCGGTGCCGTAGCGCTCGGGCTCGTCCCAGGCGAGGTAGTGGGGGAACTCATCGACGCGCACGAGAAAGCGCGGCGCCCGCGAAGCCGCATCGTCACCGAGCGTAGCGCGGCGGGCCGCAACCAGTGGCGCCACGACGGCGCGCTCGTAGTCGAGGCGACCGAGCTTGCGCAGCAGCTGCTGGGCGAAACGCACCGGCCCTACTGGGACCGGGCGGGAGCGAACCGCGGCACGCATCGCGGAGGCGCGCAACACGTTCGCCGCCGGCTCCACCGGCACGTCCGCCAATCGCCCCCCTGCCGAGGCGCCCGCCACGGTCTCAGCGCCGAGCAGCAGCCGCGCGCTGCGCAGTTCGTCCCGCCGGCGATCGTGGCTCACGGCAGCGAGGCTACACGCTGCAGCGAACTGGAGGTTTGATCCGGGAGGCGGGCGGCTACGCTACATAGATCATTCGGATTTCCAACCCCCCGACAGCTGCCGCATGAAGATCGTCAGTGTTATGACAACCTCCTCGCGCGGCGGGGCCGAGTTCGCTGCCGTGGAGATGCTCGATGCGTTGATCGATCGCGGCCACGAGACGGTGATGCTGACCGACCAGCCGCAGATCGGGCGCGACACGCGCGTGCAGGTGCGCCCGATCGAGATCGGGGCGAAGCTTTCCAAGACGAGCTACATGCAGCTGGCGGCGCGGTGGCTCCCCTATGTGCGCCGGCTGCGCGAGGCGCTTGAAGCGGAGTGGCCCTATGACGTGCTGCTGGTGCACTACAAGAAGGAGCAGCTGATGGCGCATCGGCTGCCTAAGCACCTGCGTGCGACGCTGGTATGGGCGGAGTGGGGGCCGGTGCCGTTCCCGCTGCGCCGCGGCCTGCCCCGGCGCATGTATGTGCGCGCGTCAGCGGACGCGGCGGCGATCATGGCGGTATCTGCGGGCACGAAGGATTCGGTGAGCGCCGTGGGCGTGCCGGCGGAGCGCATCGAGGTTGTGCCCAATGTGCTGCGCACCGATGAGATCGTGCCCACCGCCGAGGGCCGCACGCGGGTGCGCAAGGAGCTCGACATACCTGAGCACGCCTTCGTGGTGGGCTGCATCTCGCGCTTTCATCCCAAGAAGCGCAACGACGTGGTGGTGGAGGCGGTGAGGCTGCTGGACGAGCGCGTGCACCTGGTGCTGGCGGGCGATGGGGAGACCGAAGCGCAGTTGCGCCGTCTGGCGGAGCCGCTGGGAGAGCGCGCGCACTTCCTGCCCACACCGGGCGCGAATGTGGCGGAGGTGCTCTCGGCCTTCGATGTGTCGGTCTTCTGCCCGAGTCCCACGGAGGGCGCGCCGCGCGCGGTGATCCTGGGGATGCTCGCCGAACGCCCCTGTCTGGCAACCGGCAGGGAGGGCGTGGCGGACATGATCTTCCCCGGCATCGGCGCGATAACGGAGCCCGAGAACGACCCGCAGGCACTGGCTGATGCGATCAGGCCCTACCTCGATGACCCCGCGCGTGTGGCGCGCGAGGGGGCACAGGCACGGCGCCAAGCGGTCGACACCTACGACGCGCGCGTGGTGGCGGAGCGGATCGAGCGGATGTGGGTGGCAGCCGGAGCGCCGGCTCCCTCAGCCGCGCCCCACGAGCGCGCTGACGCTGTCGCGTAGGCGCTGGCTGGCGATCCAGCCGTCGTCGCGCAGGCGCCGCTGCAGGCCACCGGCGCCGCCGATGTTGAAGCGCTTGAGCGCGCGCGCAGGCACATCGAGATCGCGCGTGAGGCGCTCACCGTGCCCGGAGAGGACGTCGTGGGCGCCGCGGCGAAAGCCGAGGCCCTTCTCGGCGGGCAGGTGCCAGACGCCGATCGCGGCGGGGTTCTGAACGGGCGGGGCTTCGTGGCGGGGTCCGGTGAGGATGCGTCGCGCCACGGCAGAGAGGTCGTGGAAGTCAGCCCGCCCCAGGAGGCCGGCGAGCGACAGGAGGTGCTCCTCGGTGTGCAGCTCGCAGCCGAGCTCGATGGCCTGCAGTTCGACCTCCTTGCAGGTGTCCACGAGCGCGCGCAGCTCGCAGGCGGGACCGGCGAGGAGCTCGCCGCCGACCCAGCGGATGGAGGAGTCGGGCGCGCCCATGCGCTGCGCCAGCTGGCCGACCTGCTGGGGCGTCCAGCCGCTGATGTCCCAGTCCAGCGGATAGTCGATCTGGATGCAGCCGATGCCGGGCGGCGCGGGCGCGGCGGCGAAGACGCGGGCGGGGTCAAACCATACGCAGTCGGCGTCCATCAGCCAGAGCTGGCGATCGTCCTCGCTGCGCTGCGCAACGGCGATGATGGCGTCCCAGACGTACTGCGAGGACATGAATTCGGCGGTGTTGCCCACGGGCCGATGCAGGTAGTCGGCGAACAGGACTTCGACGCCCAGCGCGCGAATCGCGTCCAAGAGCTGCGCGGCGCGGGTGCCCTCAAGCCCAGCGTCGGCGAGGTTGGTGACGAGCACTACATCGCAGTCGACCTCACGCAGGCAGAGGGAGGCGGATTGGACGAGGGCGCACTCCATGTAGCGAGCAGCCACGGCAGCGACCCCGTGTGAGCGAGAGGTGGGGTAATCGAACTGCTCGTCGGGGCGGTGCACATAAAGGTACTGCACCACGCAGGGCTTCATAGTCGAGGAAGGATAGGGATTCACCAAACCCGGACTCAGCCCAGCCCCAGCGCCCGCTCGACAGACCGAAGCGTACGCTCGGTGTCGTGGCTCTCAAGCGTGACGCGGCGTGCGGTCTCACCCTCGGCGCGGCGACGGTCGGGGTCGTCGTGGTAGCCGGAGACGACTTCGGCGAGCGCGCGGGCGTCGTGGGAGGGCGAGACGATCATGCCGGCGCCGGGGGGGATCAGGCCGTGGGCGCCCTCGGAGTCGGTGGCCACGACGGGCACGCCGACGAGCTGAGCCATGACAATCACGCGTGGCTCGCCCTCGGTGGGGCTGGGGGCAAAGACGAGCAGGTCGCAGGCCGAGAGGAAGGCCTCGACCTTGCCGCGCACGTTGGGCACGAAGCGCACACGCTCACCGTAGGGACGCGCGCGCTCGCGCAGCTCGGGCTCGTGCTCGCCCTCGCCGGCCATCACCAGCAG
>DATBPO010000164.1:0-6975 GCA_036561265.1 Solirubrobacteraceae bacterium
GGGAGGGCGTCTCGGTGCTCTGCAGCCAGTTCGAGCCGATAGCGAAGACGCAGTACGAAATCGGCCAGCCCTTCAGCCAGGAGGAGATGATCGAGGTCGCTCGCGGCAAGGTCGAGATCCTCAAGGCGATGGCCACCTGGACCTTCTTCCTAGCCGCCAAGAACCTCCCCGACCCACCCGATCAGAACGCCCGCATCAACCCCCTCGTCGTCAGCCTCGACCCCAAGAAGTGGGAGGAGGAGGGCCTCTTCACCGACGGCGAGGGCAGCATGTCGCTCGCCGAGGCCACCGCGCTGCTCCCGGGGGTCGAGGAGTTCGATTTAGAGGCGCGCGGAGCGCTGGTTGCCGGTTGAGGCGGCTCGTGCGCGGATCGCCGCGCATACTCGCGATGCACACCTGAAGCGCGCGGCGTGCGCGAGGCGAAGGTCAATCGGGCACGACGGGCAGCAGCAGCGCGGAGGGACGCGCGGCGTCGTGGTAGACCGTCTGCTCGGCGACACGCAGATCCTCCTCGCGCACCGCGCCGGGCCGCGCACCGGTGCCCGCGTTGCGATCGAAGCGCGGGAATGAGCTGCTCGTGAGTAGCAGCCTGATGCGGTGCCCGCGTAGGAACACGTTGCTCGTCGCCTTCAGGTCGATCTCGTACTCGTAGGGGCGCCCAGGCTCGACCTCGCACGCCGCCTCGAAGCCCTCGCGGAAACGCGCGCGCAGGATGCCCTCGGCAAGGATGCGTGAGAAGCCGTCGGGATCAACGTCGCAGAGCTTGGCCACCCAGTCGGCGTCTTCGGCGCTCGTGGCCGCATGCAGCGTGAGGCTGAGCGGGCCAGTGACCTCCACGTCACCCGCCAAGGGCTCGCTCGTGTAGGCGAGCACGTCGCCGCGGCCTTCCAGCGGACGCTGATCGAGCGGCCCGGCATTGGTGCGCAGGAACTTGCCCGGCAGCGAGGTTGGGCCGCCGATTGTCGGGGCCGGATCGCGGGGGTCGAATCTGTAGATGTCCGCCACCTCGTCGGCCGGCGCCTCGCGCGAGAGCAGGCCACCACTCGTGCCGGCCTCGCCGCCGCTGTGCAGAAACCAGCGCTCCGGCACGGCCCGTGCCAGCGGCCAGTCCGGCTCGTCGCGCCAGCGATTGACGCCCATGACGAAGATGCGCACCGGCGCTGGCGGTTCCGCGCACGCAGCAGCGGAGCACTGCTCGCCGAGGAAATCCAGACATGCAGTCTGGAGATCGACGCCGTCATGCGGCGAGAAGGCAGCGAAGGAGTGATCGGGATAGGCGCCGTAGGTGCTGCCGTGCGCCCACGGCCCGACGATCAGCCGCGTGCGCGTTCGGGCCAGCTCACTGCCGCCTTCCCTGCGCAGGCGCATGTAGTTCTCGAGCGTGCCGCCGAGGAAGATGTCATACCAGCCGCCGATGTTGAAGGCAGGCACGAGAACCTCCCCGTAACTCGCGTCGATCGACAACTCGCGCCAGTAGTCATCGAGCGCGGGATGCTCAAGCCAGTCGCGGTAAAAGCGCCCGCTGGGACTGTCCACCACCAGCGATGCCTCGCCCAACGGCAGGTGCTGGTACTGCTCCTCCATCCGCACACGACGCTGGCCGCGCCCGGCCATGATCTGCACCCAGAAGAGGTTGAAGCCGAGCTGGAAGGCTCCGCCCTGGTAGACCCAACCGTCGAAGTAGTTGCTGCCCACCACGGTGGGCGCGATCGCGCACAGGTGCCGCGGCTGCGCGGCTGCCGCCAGCCACTGCGCGGCCGCGGTGTAGGAGCGCCCGGCCATCGCCACGGCCCCGCTGCACCACGGCTGCGCGGCGACCCATTCGACCGAGTCATAGCCGTCGGCGCCCTCGGCGCGGAAGGGGTAGAACTCGCCGTCGGAGCCGTGCTGCCCGCGCACATCCATGCACACCAGCGCCATCCCGGCCTCAACTGCCCGCTCGGGATCGATGATCGACGGGGGAGTCGGCCCAAAGCTGCGGTCATAGGGCGTGCGGCCGAGCACTGCCGGAACGGGCCTGTCACCGTCGGGGCGGTAGACGTCGGCGCGCAGCAGCACCCCGTCGCGCATCGGCACGGCGACGTTGCGTTCGACGACCATACCCGACTCCTAAGCGCCCGCCAGCGACCCCAGCAGCTCCACCGGATGCTCGCGCCCTTCGATCGCGGCGGCGGTCTGCGCGCCGGAGAGCAGGCAGCGGATGCTGCCGGTGCCGGGGTGCGTCCAGTGGCCGGTGAGGAACAGGCCCTCGACGGGCGTGCGGTAGTCAAGGCGCTTGGGCACTGTCTGATCGGGCGTGTTCTCCCAGCCGTAGGCGGCACCCTGCTCGGAGAGGGTGTAGCGCTGGAAGGTGGCGGGGGTCGCGCAGTCGGCGAAGGTGAGCGCGTCGCGATAGCCGGGCAGCAGGCGCTCGGCGGCCTGGAGCATCAGCTCCATGTAGCGCGGCTTGGCCTGCTCCCAGGGCTCGCCGATGTCGTAGGGCATGAGGCTGCTGAAGACAATGATGTGCTCGCCCTCGGGCGCGAGCGAGGAGTCGTGCATGCTCGGCAGGCTGAACCACATCCCGCCCGGCTTGCCGGCGAGAACCCCCGCGTAATCGGCATCGTGGTCGGCGCCGGGGTAGACGAAGTGCTCGTGCGAGAGGCCGTGCGCCGCCGGGTCGAGCTTGGCAGCTGAGAACAGCACGAACGCCGAGATCGAGGGCCGCATCTTCCCTAGGCGGCGGATGAAGCGCTCGGGCAGCGCATCGGCGGGCAGCAGCCGCTCGAAGGTCTGGCGCGCGTCGGCGTTTGAAACGACCACAGGCGCGTTGACATGACGAGTGCCTTCGTGCCCGCCGCGGCCGCGCTAGCCACCGTCATGGTCCCCCTCGCCCTTGCCCCCATCCAGCTCAACCCCCACCACGCGCCCATCCGCGAGCTTGATCGCTGTTGCGCTAGTCGCCGTCGCAACCTCACCACCGTTGCCCTCGATACACCCGGCAAGCGCATCGGCGAGGCTCTGAAAGCTGCCCTTGACATACAGCGGCCCGGGATCGAGCAGCGCCATCAGCGCGCCGGAGTAGGCCATGAAGGAGAGGCGTCCCGGCGGGAGCCCGAGATAGGGCCAGGCGGCGCCGCAGACTGCGCGCGCGAGCGGGTCCTTGACGTATTCATCGAGCACGTCGGCGAGCGTCGAGCGGCGGTACTTGAAGAGCATCGGCAGCGCGGCCTTGACGGCGTCGAGATCGGCGAGGCCGACGCGGGGCGGCGGCGCCTGGGACTCGCGCGTGGTCTGCGCGCAGGTCTCGATGAAGCTCCTCACTCCGTCGGCCTCGTGCGGGAACTGCTCGGCAAGGTAGCTCTTCAGAGCATCGAGCCCGACGGGCAGCCGCCAGCGCTCGCCGCCGATGTCGACCCCGAAGAAGTCCTCGGCGCGCAGCAGCTCGACGTCATCGGCGATCCCCAGAGCGGAGAGGTAGAAGCTGAGGAACTCGATGTTGAAGCCCTGGGCGGTGACGTGAATGGCGGGATCGAAGGTGTAGGGGCCGCGGTGGAAGGCGCGCGCGTTGCCACCGGGCCCATCTTCGCGCTCAACCACGAGCACCTTGCGCCCGGCCTTGGCCAGGCACGCACCGGCGGAAAGGCCGCCGAGGCCGGCGCCGATGACGACGACGTCGAAGGAGTCGCCAGCCGGTGCCGCCATCAACAGCCCCGATCGAGATGGGGGCGCGGCATGAGAATCTAAGCGCCGGCGCGCTCGAGGAACTTCGCGAGCTTCTTGGGCGAGTCGGCGGAGAGCACGTCGGCCTCGGGCTCGATCTGGCGCACGAGGCCGCCGAGCACGCGACCGGAGCCGAGCTCGAGGAACGAGGTGACGCCGGCGTCGAGCAGCGTGCGCACACAACTGGCCCAGAGAACGGGGCTGGTGATCTGCACGGTGAGCGCCTCGCGCACGCCGGCGGCGCTGTCCACCACCTGCGCCGAGGCGTTTGAGACCAGCGGCGGCGAAGGGTCCTGCCACTGCAAACCAGCCATCGTCTCAGCGAGGGCGTTGCGCACGGGCTCCATGAGCTCGCTGTGAAAAGCAGCACCGGCGCGCAAAAGGATGGCCTTCTCGGCCCCTGCCTCCTTGGCCAGCTCCAAGAGCTTCTCGACGGCCGCCTGCACGCCGGAGACGACGGTCTGCGTGGGCGTGTTGAGATTGGCGGGGACGACGGAGCCGGCGGCGCGGGCCTCCTCGCAGAGCTCGCCGACCCGCTCGGCGGGCAGGCCGATGACGGCGCCCATGGAGCCGGGACGCTCGGACTGGATGTCGGCCATGCGCTTACCGCGCTCGGAGACGAGCGCGATGCCATCGGCGGCGCTGAGACAGCCGGCGGCGACGGCGGCGGTGTACTCGCCGAGGCTGTGGCCGGCGACGAAGTCGGGCTGCACTCCCGCTTGACGCGCGAGCTCGGTCATCGCCATGGAGACGGAGAAGAGCGCGGGCTGAGCGACCTCGGTGCGCGTGAGCTCCTCGATCGGCCCCTCGAGGCAGAGCGTGCGGATGTCGAGCCCCGAGGCCTCCTGCGCAGCCGCGAAGCAGCCTTCCATGAGCTCGGGATGAGCCTCGAGGATTTCCGCGCCCATACCGACGCGGTGCGAGCCCTGCCCCGGATAGAGAAAGGCGATCTTGCTCATCGCCGCGCACATTACCCACCGGCGAGTCGTCGTGCTTGACGGTGGCGTAGGATGCCCGCATGTCAGACAGCGGCGGCGACTTCGACGTTGCGATTCTCGGCGGGGGCTTGGCGGGTCTGACGCTCGGCCTGCAGCTAAAAGCCGCGCGCCCCGAGACCTCGATAGTGATCGCGGAGAAGCGCGTCGGACCGGCGCCGGAGGCGGCGTTCAAGGTGGGCGAGTCGACGGTGGAGGTGAGCACGAACTACTTCGCGGACGTGGTGGGCATGCGCGATCACCTCGACGCAGAACAGCTCCCCAAGTGCGGCCTGCGCTTCTTCTTCCCGGCGGGGGACAACAGCGACATAGCGCTGCGCGTGGAGTACGGCTCGCCGGCGATCCCGCCGGTGCACTCCTATCAGCTGGACCGCGGGCGCTTTGAGAACGAGCTGGCGGCGCGCAACGTCAAAGCGGGCAACACAGTCCTGGATGGTGCGCGGGTTCAGGAGATCGACCTGGAGGGCAACGACCTGGAGGGCGAGCGCAAGCGCGTCACGATCACCCGCGGCGAGGAGACCTCGGAGCTCACGAGCCGCTGGGTGGTCGACGCGGCCGGCCGCGCGGGGCTGCTCAAGCGCAAGCTGGGCCTCGCGCGCGAGGTGGGCCATCACGTGAACTCCGCTTGGTTCCGCCTGGCGGGGGGCCTCGACATCGATGAGTGGTCGGATGACGAGCAGTGGCACAGGCGGATGACGGCGCCGGGGCTGCGGGCGTTGAGCACGAACCATCTATGCGGGCAGGGCTACTGGGTGTGGCTGATCCCGCTGTCCTCGGGCCCGATCTCGATCGGCATCGTGGCGGACCCGCGCTTCCACCCCTTCGAGCGCATAAACACGCAGGAGGCGGCGATGGCGTGGCTGGCCGAGCACGAGCCGCAGCTGGCGCAGGCGCTGAAGGACCGGCAGGAGCAGATCGAGGACTTCCTGCGCGTGGAGGACTTCGCGATGGGCTGTGAGCGCCAGTTCTTCGCCGATCGCTGGTGCCTGGTCGGGGAGGCGGGCGCTTTTGCGGACCCCTTCTACTCCCCCGGCTCGGACTACATCGCGCTGGGCAACACGTTCGCCACCGACCTGATCGTGCGTGACCTTGACGGCGAGGACATCAGCGCACGCGCCGATGCGCACGACGAGCGCTTTCAGCGGATGTTCAAGACCACGCTGAGCTACTACGAGGGCCAGTACGGGATCTGGCGCAATGCGCAGGTGATGAACGCGAAGATCACCGCTGACTACTTCTACTACTGGGCCGTGCCTGCGCTGCTGTTCTTCCACCGCAAGCTCACCGACCTGGAGTTCATGGCCGAAGTGCAGCCACTCCTCGACCGCGCGATGCGCCTGACGCCGATCCTGCAGCGCTTCTTCCGCGAATGGGACGAGCTCGATCACCGCGAGTGGCTGGGCGCGTTCAGCCCGCCGACGGCCTTCCCGCAGCTGCCCCAGCGCCACCTGGACCTGCACTCGGGCATGGACGACGAGCGCCTGCGCGCACAGCTGGCGGAGAATGTCGAGCTGTATGAGGCGCTCGCGGTGACGATGTTCGCCAAGGCCGTGGAGAGCCTGCCCGCTACCGCCGCTACCGCCGCTGCCTCCGCCGCCACCGGCGGCGACCCCGGCGCCGTGAAGCTGGACGCCGAGACCAAGATCAACCCCTACGCGATCAGCCTCGACCCGGAGCGCTGGGAGGCCGATGGCCTGCACGATGGCAGCGGCTACTCGCCGGCCGAGGTAGCCGACCGCCTGCGGGTGCGGAGCTTCTGGATGGAGCAGCTGGTGCCGCGCCGCTTCCGTCCGCCAACGCAAGGAACGGAGGCCGCCCATGCCTGAGCCCAAGCTGAAGGACCGCGTCGCGCTGGTGACGGGAGGCTCGCGCGGTATCGGCCGCTCGATCGCCGAAGAGCTGGCCGTCGATGGAGCGGCGGTGGCGGTGAACTACCGCTCGGGCGAGGCGCAGGCGCAGGAGGTCGTGGCGGCGATCACGCAGGCCGGCGGCAGGGCAGCGGCCGTGGGCGGCGACGTCTCAGACTACGCGCAGGCGGAGGCGGTCATAAAAGCAACGGAGGAGCAGCTAGGCGGCATCCACATCGTGGTCAACAACGCGGGCATCAGCAAGGACGCGCTGATCTACAACATGGACCCAAATGAATGGCTCGACGTGATGCGGGTGAACTTCGGCGGGACGTTCAACTGCACGAAGGCGGCGCTGTCCTCGTTCATGTCCCAGCGCGAGGGGGCGATCGTGAACATCTCCTCGGTGATGGGCGAGCGGGGCTGGACGG
>DATBPO010000165.1:0-3638 GCA_036561265.1 Solirubrobacteraceae bacterium
TGCGGTCGTCCACGCTCGGTGTATCGCAAGTTCGGCATCTGCCGCATCTGCTTGCGTGAGCTCGCCCACAACGGCCACATCCCGGGAATGACGAAGTCCTCCTGGTAAGGCCCACAGAAAGCACTCGATAGAGATCATCAAGCCATGTCCATGACCGACCCCATAGCCGACTTCCTGACGCGCATCCGCAACGCGATCCACGCTGCGCATGAGACCGCCGACATTCCCGCGTCCAAGCTCAAGGGCGAGCTCGCGCGCATCCTCACCGAGCAGGGCTACATCGAGTCGTGGTCGGTGGCCCCCGCGCCCGATGGCGGCGCCGGCCAGGTCATCCAGATCCGCCTGAAGTACACCGACGACCGCCGCTCGGCGATCTCGGGCCTGCGCCGCGTCTCGCGGCCCGGTCGGCGTACTTACGTCGACGCGCGCACGATCCCCAAGGTGCAGGGCGGTATGGGCACCTCCATCGTCTCGACCTCACGTGGCGTGATGACCGGCCACGATGCTCGCGCGGCGGGCGTCGGCGGCGAGGTCTTGGCGCAGGTCTGGTAGGCGCTGAAGCGATGTCGAGAATCGGTAGACAGCCCATTCCCGTGCCCGCCGGCGTAAGCGTCGCGATCGAGCCCGAGTCGGTAAGCGTCAAAGGCCCCAAGGGCGAGCTCTCCGAGCGCATCCCGCGCGACATCGATGTCGTGCAGGAGGGCGAGCAGCTGCTCGTCTCGCGGCCCACCGACCGCGGCCAGCACCGCGCGCTGCACGGCCTCACGCGCTCGCTTGTGGCCAACATGGTGCAGGGCGTTACGGCAGGATATGAGAAGCGCCTGGAGATTCAGGGCGTCGGCTACCGCGCGCAGCTGAAGGGCAAGAATCTGGAGCTCGCCGTCGGCTACTCGCACCCCGTGCCCATCCCCGCGCCCGCTGGCATCGAATTTGAGGTTCCCCAGCCGACGAGGATTGTGGTCAAGGGTATCTCCAAGCAGCTTGTCGGCGAGACCGCCGCGATCATCCGCAAGCAGCGCCCGCCCGAGCCGTATAAGGGCAAGGGCATCCGCTATGAGGGCGAGTACGTGGCCCGCAAGGTGGGGAAGAGGGCATGAGCGTTCTCACGAAGGGCGATCGCAGGCTTTCACGACGCAGGCGTGTGCGCGCCAAGGTCTCCGGCACCGCCGAGCGCCCGCGCGTATCCGTCTTTCGTTCCAACAAGGGCCTCTCCGCTCAGCTCATCGACGATGCCGCCGGTCGTACGCTCGCCGCAGTCAACTGGTATGAGCCCGAGCTGCGCGAGCTGGGCAAGGCCGAGCGCACCCCGCGTGCCGCGGCGCTGCTAGGTGAGCGCGCCAAGGCCGCCGGTATCGAAGCTGCCGTCTTCGATCGTGGCGGTTATCGCTATCACGGCCACGTCAAGTCCTTTGCGGAAGCGCTGCGCGAGGCCGGACTCGCGTTCTAAAAACCTTTACCGCTACCCTCACTCCTTCCTCTTATGAACTCAGATCGCTCAGTCAGCTCAGCCGGCCTCGACCTCCAGGAGCGCGTCGTTGAGATCAACCGCGTCGCCAAGGTCGTCAAGGGTGGCCGTCGCTTCTCCTTCACCGCGCTTGTGGTCGTCGGTGACGAGCGCGACATCGTCGGCATCGGCTACGGCAAGGCCAACGAGGTGCCGCTCGCGATCCAGAAGGGCGTCGAGCGCGCCAAGAAAGATCTCTTCCGCGTGCCCAAGCACGGGAGCACCATCACCCACCAGACCACTGGCGTGTTCGGCGCGGGCCGCGTTTTCCTCAAGCCGGCCGCTCCCGGTACCGGCGTTATCGCCGGCGGTGGCGTACGCGCCGTGCTCGAGCTCGCCGGCATCCACGACATCCTTTCCAAGAGCCTTGGCACGCAGAATCCGATTAATTTGGTCAAGGCCACAGTGGAGGGTCTGCGCGGGCTGCGCACTCCTTCAGAGGTCGCCGAGCTGCGCGGGCTCTCCATCAACAAGGTGCTTGGTCTCACCGATCAGCCCACCAACGGTGCGGCTGAGGCTGTCGCGCCGGTTGAGTCGGAGACAGAGGCAGCCGCTGAGGAGGCCCCTGCCGTCGAGGAGATCCCCGTCGAGGAGCCCTCAGCCTGATGCCTTCCCTGACCGTCGTCCAGCGCCGCTCATCCAACGGCTCCAACAAGCGTCAGCTCGACACGCTGCGCTCGCTCGGTCTACGCCGCATCGGACACGAGGTGCAGATTGAGGACTGCCCGCAGGCACGGGGCATGGTGCACGCTGTGCGACATCTCGTAGAGGTGCGCGGGGAGGAGGGCAAATGAGTCCTACAGAGGACAAGCAGGAGCGCATTGGCCTGCACAGTCTCGCTCCGGCGCCGGGCTCGCGCCGCCCGCGCAAGCGTGTGGGCCGCGGCGAAGGCTCAGGCACTGGTAAGACCGCCGGTCGCGGCCAGAAGGGCTACGGCTCACGCTCGGGGTCCAAGAGCAGGGCTCGCTTTGAGGGTGGGCAGATGCCGATCCATATGCGCATGCGCAAGCTGCGCGGCCCGCACATGAAGAAGTCGATGCCCTTCGAGCCCTTCCGCACGCATACTCAGGCCGTCAACATCGACGCCCTGGAGGATCGCTTCGATGCCGGCGCCGAGGTGACGATTGAGTCGATGGTCGCCAAGGGCCTTGGCACGCGTAAGGGCGTGCCCATCAAGGTACTCGCCAAGGGCGATTTGAACAAGAAGCTCACGGTGCACGCTCATGCCTTCAGCGCCAGCGCGCGCGAGAAGATTGAGGCGGCGGGCGGAGCATGTGTAGTAGTGGATGGCAGCGCGGGGTAGAATCCCTCGCTCGATGCTCGCCACCATCCTCAGCGCCTTTCAGGTCGCCGACATCCGCAAGAAGCTGGCGTTCACGGCGCTGATGCTGCTGATCTACCGCTTCGGCTCGCACATCCCCGTGCCGGGCGTCAACCTCTCGGCCGTCAACAACATCCAGAAGCAGTTTGGGGGCTCCAACATCCTGGGCTTCCTGAACCTCTTCAGCGGCGGCGGGCTCTCGCGCATCGCGCTGTTCGCGCTGGGCATCATGCCCTACATCACCGCCTCCATCATCCTGCAGCTGCTGCAGGTCGTCGTGCCCTCCCTTGAGAAGCTCTCCAAGGAAGGCGAGGTGGGCCAGGCGCGCATCACGCAGTACACCCGCTACCTGACGGTGGGACTCGCCTTCGCGCAGTCCATCGGCTACGTCTTCCTCTTCCACTCCCTGCAGGCGGGCGCCGGGGAATCGGTCGTCACCAAGTTCGACGCCCCGCACATCTTCCTGATCGTCATCTGCCTCACCGCCGGCTGCGTGCTCTTGATGTGGATCGGCGAGCTCATCACGCAGCGCGGCATCGGCAACGGCATCTCGCTGTTGATCTTCGCCTCGATCGTCGCGCGCCTGCCCTCGGGCATCCAGACGTGGTGGACCAGCCAGGACCAGGTCTTCAAGGTGATGATGCCCTTCATCGTGCTCGCCGTCGTCGCCGGCATCGTCTTCGTGCAGGAGGGCCAGCGGCGCATTCCCGTGCAGTACGCCAAGCGCGTCATCGGCCGGCGCATGACCGAGGGCGGGCAGACCTATCTGCCGCTGCGCGTCAACATGGCCGGCGTCATCCCCGTCATCTTCGC
>DATBPO010000166.1:0-7317 GCA_036561265.1 Solirubrobacteraceae bacterium
CGCCGCCGGCGGGGATCCAAGGGGGGCAGGACCCCACGCCGACGAGGACGAGCGCGGCGGCAGGTGCTCGAAGGCCTGATGCACGCCAGGCCCCTAACAGCACCCCTATGCCCTTTTCCCGCACCGCGCGGCCCGCAAACATCAAGATGAAAGTGGCCTGGGAGGGCCATCCCTCGGCCGCCGGCGGGGCTGTCTCTGTGGCACCCCAGAAGTCGTTGTCGACCGACTGTGGTGCGACGTACACGTTGCGCGCGCCGCGGGCGCTGACGTAGGCGCTGACGTGCGGACCGTATGTCACGACGGCGTCCGCCGTGCGGTAGCAGTGACGCAGTAGCGGGTAGCTGAGGATGTGTGCGGGCGTGCGCGGGTGCGCCCATAGCGAGGCCCACAGAATCACGGGCAGACCGGCGCTGCGAGCGCCCGCCAGGGCAGCGGGTAGCGCGATGCGTCCGCCTGTGGAGAGCACCACGGCGCGATGCTGCCCGCTTGCGGCCAGCTTGAAAAGCTCGTGCTGGCGCACGTGTCGATGCGGGACTGGCAAGATCTGGGAGGTAGCGCTGGGCTCGCGCTGTGTGACGCCTTCGTGCGGTTTGGCGCCCTCGCGCTGTGTGGTTCCGGTCCCGTGCTGCAGGCGCCCGCCGAAGAGTGCCAGCTCGATGCCCTCGCGTGCGTGTAGCGCCGTAAAGGCCCCGAGCCGATCGGGCGGCGCGTGGCCCGTCACAAACAGCACGGGCTTCATGGGCGCAGTGCGTCTTCGTAGGCGCGTCGTGTCTGTGCGCCGCAGCTCTCCCAGGTGAAGTTGGCCGCGACGGTCGCGCGTGCGCGGCGGCCGGCCTCGCGCAGACGATCGGGATCGCACAGCAGCTCGTCTATGCGCTGGCTCAAGCGCTCGATATCCCCGGGGGGGACCAGCACGAAGCCGTCGCCGGCCTGGGCGATCTCCTCGGGACCGGGCTCGCCGCGGCAGCCGATCGCGGGCAGGCCGGCTGCCATCGCCTCGATGTAGGCCACACCGAAGGCCTCCTCTGTGGAGGGCATCACAAACAGCGTGCAGCTGCGCATGCGCTCGAGGGCGCTGGCTGGCTCGAGCTGGCCGCAGAACTCGATGCGCTCGGACACACTCAGCCGCCTGGCCAGGGCTTCCAACGCGGGCCGCTCGGGGCCCTCGCCGATGATCACGTAGCGCAGGGTGGGATGGCTTGCGGAGAGCACCGTGAGAGCGCGCATCACATCGGCGTGGCGCTTGCGCGCGACGAGATGGCCGACGGTGACGAGTACGGGGGCCGTGGCGATGACGCCTGTTACGGCACTCACGGCAGGTGTGCCTGAGCTGCTGCCCGGGGTCCTCGAGCCTGTACCTGCCATCTCCCCGCCGGCGCCTGGCCCTGGGAGCGTGGCGCCCAACCTCACGACCCTGGTCTCACGAGCACCGTGGGCGCGGGCCAGCTCGGCGATGCCCTGGCTGTTGGCCAGCACCAGACGTGCTTTGCGCAGGGTGCGGCGTACGGACTCGCTGCCGCCCGGCAGGCGGGGAGCGGTGTACAGCAGATCGCCGCCGTGCACGGAGATCACCAGCGGGGTCGCCGAGTACGCCCGGAGCGCAGCGTCACCAGCGGGTAGCGCATTGTGGGCGTGGATGAGATCGAAGGCGAAGCCCGCGCGTCGCAGGCGGCGCAGCGCGAGGGCGAGGGCGGGTGCGGCCCACCTTCCCCAGTGTGCGTAGGAGCGCGATCGCGGGGGCGAGATGTAGCGGACGTAGGTGACCGGCAGCCCATCGTGCACTTCGGTGCGGGGCTGACGCAGCAGGCTTGCAAATGCAGCCGAGACCTGTCGCGGACCGCTGGCAAAGGCGGCGCGGGGGGGAACGAGACGGTGCAGTACAAGCACCTGCAGATCAACCCCCGCGGCCTGGGCGGCGAGCGCCTGGCGGTGGGCCCAAACGCCCAGCACCGGGTCCTCGCGCCGAGGGTAGAACTCGCTGAGCACGACGACCCGTGGGGCGCGGGACTCGGAGGGGCCCGATGTGTGGGCCTCAGACCCGCCGGGCGCGCTGGATGCCATGCTCACCACTTTCGGTGGGTTGCAAGCGTCACCTGCGCCTCGGGGGCACTCAGATAGGGACGCCCGGCCAGAAAGGCGCGTGCCTCCGCCTCGGCCTCGGCGCGGGAGTAGGCGCTGGCGGCGGGCGCCGCGGCGTGGCCGATGGCGAGCGCATCGAGCACCCCCAGGCGCCAGCCGTGTGTGCGCGCGAGGGCGGCCCAGTGCAGATCGAGTCCCCAGCCCATGCGTAGCGACGGAAAGGGCAGCAGCGTGGCGAAGGTGGTAGGGGCGAAGAGGGTCACGGGACCGATCTCAACAAACCTGGTCTCGCGCGCGACGGCGCCCGGCTGGCGACGCGTCACCTGCCATGCGGCGTGCGAGCGCAGGCGGTGGGCCGGCTGGGCGAGGTCGAGCGCCAGGCGCTCGGCGAGGAAGAGCAGGCGGTCCAGAAAGCCGCGCGGGAGTGTCACGTCGTCATCGATCGTAAGCAGCCAGTCGTAGTTGTGCTGCGCCGGGGCGTGGGCGGCGAGCATGCGGTTGAGGTTCTCGAAGCGACCACCGTTCCCTGGGGGGCAGGTGTACAGGTCCACTTCGTGGCGGCTGCGCGCCAGCTCCCGCTGGGCAGCCCGCGCCGCCACCTGGTGCTCGGGGCGCTCGACGCCGAGCACGAGCACGCGCCGGGTTGGAGGTTCGCGCCGGGCGGCGAGTGCGAGACGGGCGCGCCGGCCGCTGCCGAGTTCGCGGGCGTCGATCATCCTGTCAGCCAGCTCGCGGCGCAGCGCGTCGACTCCGCCGACCGTGCCGCTTGCGCCGGAGAGGAAGTCATCGGCGTCGTTCACGAATGCCCTCTTCCACACGCCCCAGGCTGTGCGCGACCATCGTCAGCCCCGCGGGGCAGCGGTAGCGCACGACGTGGCCGAGGCAGCCCAGCAGTGTCTGCAGCTCGCGAGTCATGCTCGGCGCCTGCCCCCGCAGCGCATCCAGTCGCCGTCCGGCGCGCCCGCGAGCGCGGGCGGTGCGCGCGAGTGAGCGCAGGCGCGCATCGTCTCCGGCGCGGCGATGATCGACGAGGGCGGCGGCGACATAGACGATGGGCCTGGCGGTGGACTGCCCCTGCGCGAGCAGGCGTTCCTGCCACTCCTGCTCATCGCCGCCGTGCTCCAGAGAGGTGTCGAAGGGGCCGACGCGCTGCAGGGCGCTGCGGCGTATGGCCATGTTGGCGCCCCAGGCGAAGCGAATGTCGCGGGTGTCGCGCGCACCGAGGTCGAGCGTGGTGATGGGTGGCCGCTCGCGCCCGCAGGTGCGCGGCGCTTTACCCTCAAGACGGGCGCGGATTGCTCCGGCGAAGACATCGGCGTCGGGGTAAACGCGGGCTGCGTGCAGCAGTGCGGCAAGCCAGTTGGGAGCGACCTCAACGTCGTCGTCGAGAAATACGATGAGCTCGCCGCCGGAGCGCTGCACGCCGGTGTTGCGGGCTACGTTGAGGCCCAAGGGGGCCGGGTGGGGCTCATAGCGGGCGCCGTGACGCTCCACGAGGGCCTGCACGGTCGGCGAGGGCCCGGCGTCGTCGACGACCACGATTTCAGCCCCTGCCGCGTGTGCTTGGGGGGCGATGGAGGTGAGGGCAACGGCGAGGTAGTCGGGACGGCCGCGCGTGGGGATGACGATCGACGCGGGGGTACTGGTGAACGCATGCACTCGCGCAGCATTCTAGGTTTGGGGGACAGTGGTCCTGTTCCTGCACAGCCGCTACCGCGTGAGCGGCGGCGAGGAGCGCGTGGTTGAGGACCTGGCGTGGCTGGTGCGCGAGCACCTGGGTGAGCCGGTGGAGGTGCTGACGCGCGCGCCTACCGGCGCCATCGGCACGGTCTCCGCGGTCTCTGCTGAGGCATCCGCGGTGGGTCGCTCCGATCGCGCGCGCGCAGCTGTGGGGCTGCTGCGGGGGGGCCTTGAGCCCGAGCAGGTTGCGGCGAGAGTGCGCGCGAGCCGGGCGCACATCGTGCACGCCCACAACCTGAATCCCACGTTGGGATGGCGCGCGCTGAGGGCCGCGCGCGAGGCGGGCGCGGCGGTGGTGCTGCACCTGCATCAGTATCGCCTGGTGTGCGCGGTCGGCGTGTGCTTCACGCGCGGACAGGAGTGCACGCGCTGCCACGGGCGCAACACGCTGCCGGGGGTGCTGCGCAACTGCCGGGGCAGTCGCATGGAGGCGCTGGCCTACGGCGCGGGATTGGCGCTGTGGCAGGCGCGGCTGATCGCGCAGGCCGACGCCATCGTGGTGCCCAGCGAGTTCGCGCGCGAGCGCCTGCGCGAGCTGGGCGCGCCACTGCCGTGGGAGCGCGTGCACGTGCTGGCGCCGCCGCTGCGCAAGTTCGCCGAGCGCTCGCAGGCGGCGCAGGGCAAGCACGCGCTCCTCGTCTCGCGCCTGGCCCCCGAGAAGGGTGTGGAGGTGGCGATCGAGGCTTGCCGCCGCGCGGGCCGGCCGCTGGTGGTGGCCGGCGATGGACCGGAGCTTGCGAGGTTGCGGGCGGCTGCGGTGGCAGCGGGCGGCGGGGTGATGTTCACCGGCCACGTTGGCGGCGAGCGCCTGGAGCAGCTGCGCCGCGAGGCCGCTCTGGCAGTCGTCCCGTCGCGCTCGGCGGAGACGTTCGGCATGGCGGCTGCTGAGGCGATGGCGGCGGGTGTGCCCGTCGTGGCAAGCGCCGTGGGAGGCATGCAGGAGTTGGTGGGCGGAACGGGTTTGGAGGGGGGGGTGGGGGTCGCGTCCCCCGGTGATGTGGCGCAGTTTGCGCAGGCCATCGCGCGGCTGTGGGCTGACGCGGGGGCCGGTGAACGCGGACTGGCGCGCGTGCGGGAGCTGTGTGAGCCGCAGGTGGTGGCGCGGGGATTGGCGAGCGTTTATGCACGCGCGTCGGCGACAAAGCGTGAATCACCGTAGGCAGAGGGTGCTGCGCCTGCCCGCGTGGGGCGCATAGCTTTGCCCGGCCGTCTCGGGCGCCGGTCCTGCAGCCATCCCCGATTGACGCTGAGTCCGTAAGCTGCGCTCGTGAACGCGCAGCATCCCAGCAGCCCGTTGGAGCCGGTGGCACGCGACGCGCGCCGAGAAGCGGAGGAACGGCTGCGGGACCGCTATGAGACACGCGTGCTGGAGCCTTCGCCGCCGACGGTTACGCAGGGACCGTGGTTCGCGGACGATCCGATCGCGCTGGGCGATGGCTCCCTCTCGCGGCCGCTGGTCTCGCCGGTGAGCAACGGCAACCTGCTGTGGGACGATCTCGCGCGCGAGGATGAGGAGCTGGCAGCGTGGTGTGCGAGTCGCTGGCTGGGCGCGTGGCCGCGTCTGCAGGCGCCGCCGGAGCATCTGGTGCGCACGCGCCAGGCCCTGCACAAGGTGGCCGAGCACGTGATCTCCCCGACGCGCAAGCGCGCCAACGACAAGATCGGGCTGCGCTATACGTGGGGCGGCTTCGGTACGCCGTTCTTCGGCAAGAACGTGCAGATCCGGGTGGCGGGGGACGCCTTGATCGTGCAGATCGGCGAGCGCGTGCAGCACGGCCGCCTGACGACACTGGAGGACGCCGCGGAGTTCATCGGCTTCGATCTTACCCGCTATGACTTGGCGGGCGCCGATGAGCCCCTGCAGGTGGATGCGGCGGCTTCGAGCTGGCTGGGTGAGTGGTTTGGCTTTGCGGCCTCGGTGCTTGCGCAGCTGCGCGTGGAGTCGCCTGAGGACCTGGAGCGCAGCCACATGCAGCTGTGGCCGGAGCACTTCGACATGGCCGTGGAACTGGGCAGCGAGCAACAGCGCAGGCGCGCCACCTACGGCGCGTCTCCGGGCGATGCGCAGCACGAGGAGCCGTATCTGTATGTGTCGCCGTGGGAGGGGGTGCCGGACGACGCGGAGCTGTGGAATGGGCAGGGATTTCGCGGCGCGCAGCTCAGTCTGGGCGAGTTGCTGGCGGCAGAGAGCCAGCGCGAGGTGGCACTGGAGTTCCTGCGCGAGCGTCGTGATGCGCTGGCGTCCAGCCGTGGGGCGCAATGACGGATAGGAGGGCACTTCTGACAGGCTTGACGGGCCAGGATGGCTCCTTTCTGGCGGAGCTCTTGCTGGAGAAGGGCTATGCGGTTACGGGTGTGGTGCGCGGGGGGGCGGAGCGGGACCTGGGCTGCTCGGAGCACCTGCGCGAGCGGGTGGCGTTGGTGAGGGGCGATTTGCTCGACCCCGCGAGCCTGCACCTGGCGGTGGCGCAGACGGAGCCGCACGAGATCTACCACCTGGCGGCTCCCTCGTTCGTGCCCGACTCCTGGCTGCGTCCCGAGCAGAGCGTGCGCGCGATCGCCGGTGCTACTGCAGCGCTGCTTGAGGCGGTGCGGGAGGTGGACCCGGCGATCCGCGTGTGGGTGGCGGCGTCGGGGGCGATGTACGGCGACGCCGGCGTGTGGCCGCAGCGCGAGGACACTCCGTGTCGTCCCGACACGCCCTACGCGGTGGCCAAGTTGGCGGGTCACCAGCTGGTGGGGGCGCTGCGCGCGCACGATGGACTGTGGGCGTGCTCGGGGATCGTCTTTAACCACGAGTCCGAGCGCCGGCCGGAGCGGTTTGTGACACGTAAGATCGCGCGCGGCGCGGCGGAGATAGCGCTGGGTAAGCGCAGCGAGCTGGTGGTGGGCGACCTTGAAGCCGTTCGTGACTGGTCCTACGCGGGGGACGTCATGCGCGGCGCCTGGCTGATGCTCCAGCAGGAGCAGCCGACGGACTACGTGCTGGCCAGCGGCGTGGCGCGCACCGTGGGAGAGCTTGCACGCGTGGCCTTCGCCTGCGTGGGTCTAGAGGCCGAGCGCTATCTGCGGGTGGATCCGGCGCTCGTGCGCGCCAGCGAGGGGACGCCGAGCGTGGGGGATCCCAGCAGGGCGCGCGCGCAGCTGGGGTGGCAGCCGGAGGTGTCCTTTGAGGAGCTCGTGGAGCGCATGGTGCGCGCGGATCTGGAGGGGTTGGAGTGAGACCCGACCCGCGTGCGCCCGGTTTGCTGCTCGGCGAGGGGGTGCGCATTGGCGCCGACGTGGTCTTTGGCTCGCATGTCGTTGTGCACGCGGGTACCACGATCGGCGACGGCACGAGGATCGAGGACCACGCGGTGCTGGGCAAGCGCCCGCGCCTGGCTAAGGGCTCCTCAGCACAGGGTGAGGTTGGCGTACTGCACTTGGCCGCAGGTGTAACGGTGTGCGCCGGCGCGGTGATCTTCGCGGGTGCGCACATCGGTGAGGGGGCGATCATCG
>DATBPO010000167.1:0-4451 GCA_036561265.1 Solirubrobacteraceae bacterium
TCCGCCGGAGCCCGCAAGATCGCCGAGAACTATCTGCGCTTCGTGTCCGTCTACGAGCGGGCCGCCAAGGCCGCGACACCCTCCTGAGCCGTGGCTCATCGCGCGGCGTCGCGGGCTACCGAGGGACCGGCGTCATGAAGATGCGCCAGAGCCTGGCCGACTGGGAGCAGGCCTTCGTCAAAGAGATCTCGCTGGACCGCCACCGGCGCGCCTCGCTGCGGCGCACCGCCGAGCAGCGCACGCTCAAACGCGAGGTCGATCGCCGTCACAAGCGCGGCTCGATGCGCTTCGTGCTGCTCGTCCTCACGCTGATCCTGACCGCGGCGATCGTCACCGTGGTGATGTTCCGCACGCTCTATCTGCTGCTGAGCTAGCCTCTAGCTGGACTCGGAGAGACCGCGCAGCGCCTCGTCGACGGCGGCCGCCGGAGCCTCGCCGTCGCCGTCCGCCGGCGCGCCCGCGCCCGCGCCCGGTTCCTGCTGGCGCTGTATCTCCAGGTAGATCTCGGTCCGGAAAACCGGAACGTTCTGAGGAGCCTGTATGCCGATGCGTACCTTCTCGCCCACCACGGACAGCACCGACACCTCGACATCGTCGCCGATCATGATGCTCTGATTGGACTTGCGCGTCAGGACCAGCATGTCGTGCCCTTCCTCTTATGTGCCAACGGGCAGCCGGCGCGAACGCCCCCTGCCCGCATCTGGGACAAGCATAGTCTTCGCTGCGATGGAACGCCAGCCCGGGGCGATGCGCTAGTCTCCCGGGCCGCCCATGGCTCGTAAATCACTGCGCCCACAGCTCAACCAAATCCGCGCCTGGGTCCGGCAAGGCCGCACCGACGCCTGGGTGGCCCACCAGCTCGAGGTCACCGTGCAGGAGATCGAGCAGTTCAAGCGCCAGAACGCCCTCGACGGCGGCGAGGACGTAGTCGAGGGCGCGCCCGTGCTGGACTACCCCGACGAGATCGACCTCCGCGCCGAGGACGACGCCCTGATCGCCGCCGAGCTCGAGGAGGCCGCCCGCGAGGCCGAGCGCGCCGAAGCGCAGGAGAAGGCCCGCGCCGAGGCCGAGGCAGCCGAGCGCGCCGCTCGCGGCGAGGACGCAGAGGAGGAGGAGGAGGAGGAGGAGGAGCAGGCCGGCGCCACCAGGACGCGCCGCAGGGGCCGTCGCGGGGGTCGCACCCGCCGCTCCGCCCCGCGCGAGTCGGGACCCCTGGAGGGCACCTTCGACCACGGCGAGGAGGGCTACGGCCTGTGGCTCGACCCCGCCGTGCAGGACAACC
Source organism: Solirubrobacteraceae bacterium (assembly GCA_036561265.1). Lineage (GTDB taxonomy): Bacteria > Actinomycetota > Thermoleophilia > Solirubrobacterales > Solirubrobacteraceae > Palsa-744. The sequence continues at coordinate 1,283 of DATBPO010000167.1, forward strand.
CCGTCTACGCCGAGCACTGGGCCGGGCACCGTCCCGTCGAGGTCCTCATCGAAGAGGACCAGATTGTCATCCGCCGCGTCGGTGGCGACGAGGACTAGGACAACTCTGAACGGCGCCATGCGGCGTCCTAGACTCGCATTTAGTCCACCAGCGCCCGCCGGCCACCCGCGTAGTCGGAGGCCTCCCGCAGGTAGCGCCCGAAGGCCGCATCCACCACCGTCGCCGCATCCCACGCCCACGGCTCCTCCGGGGCAGCCGTCATCGCCACCTGCAGGCACCACGACGTGCCCGCGCCATACAGGTCCACGAGCTCCTGGCTATTGAAGCGACCTCCCAGGCGCCGGCGCAGTTCCGCCACCAGCGCCGTCGTTACGCGCTCCAGGATCCGCGCCCGCTCCGCCGGCGCCCCCCGCAGGCGCCGCTCGCCCTGCTGCCACTGATAGATCGCATTCTCAAAGCCCGCCACGGCGCCGAGGCTAGCAGCGCCTGCGGGATCGAGAACCGGCGTCGGTCGGCGTCCTCGCGCGGTCAGCGAACGCAGTGTGCGCAATGTGCTCTGCATGGTCAACGAGCTGGCAGACCTTGCAACACGTAGGGCTGCTCGCCCGGCTTATCCATACCCAGCTGCCGCGCCTCGCGCACCACCGTGCTGTGGCGGCTCAGCGAGATGTGTTCGGCGCGCAGCTGCCTGTTCTGGCGCTCCAGCTGGCTCACCAGTGCGCTGTTGCGCCGCGCTTCATGCCACGTCGAGAAGACCCTTATGCCCGCGCTCAGATAGAGGTACAGAAGCGCAGCCATCACGCCCAGCATCGCCAGGCGGCCCAGGCGGTCCCAACGTATGCGTGTCGTCGATCGCATAGAGCCGCATTCGCGGCAACCTCACGACCTCCTGCTCAGCAACGAAATACTGAGCGCCCCGGGAAGGTCGCGCTCGCGCCCAGGGCCTCCTCGATGCGCAGCAGCTGGTTGTACTTCGCCACGCGGTCGCTGCGCGAGGGGGCGCCGGTCTTGATCTGGCCACAGCCTGTGGCCACTGCGAGGTCCGCGATCGTCACGTCCTCGGTCTCGCCGCTGCGGTGGCTCATCACGGCGGTGTAGCCGGCCTTATGCGCCATCTCAATCGCCGCCAATGTCTCGCTCAGGGTGCCGATCTGGTTGACCTTGATGAGGATCGAGTTGGCCACTCCCAGCTCGATGCCCCGTGCCAGGCGCTCCGTATTGGTCACAAACAGGTCGTCGCCCACCAGCTGCACGCGCTCACCTAGGCGCTCCGTCAGCGCCTTCCAGCCCCCCCAGTCCTCCTCCGCCATGCCATCCTCGATCGAGACCACCGGGTAGCGCCCCGCCAGCTCCGCCCAGTAGGCGGCCAGCTCCGTGGCGCTCAGCGTGCGTCCCTCGTGCTCCAGCACATACGCGCCATCCTCATACAGCTCGCTCGTCGCCGGGTCCAGCGCGATCGCCACCTGCTCGCCCGGCTCATAGCCCGCCGCCCTTATGCCCTCCACCAGCATCTCCAGGGCCTGCTCGTTGCTCTGCAGATCCGGCGCGAAGCCCCCCTCATCGCCCCCCGCCGTCGACATGCCCCGCTGCTTCAGCGTCGCCTTCAGCGCGTGGAACACCTCAGCGCCCCAGCGCAGGCATTCAGCGAACGTCGGCGCGCCCAGGGGCACCACCATGAACTCCTGGAAGTCCACGCGATTGTCCGCGTGCGCTCCCCCATTGAGCACATTCATCATCGGCACCGGCAGCACGTGCGCCGACTCGCCGCCCAGATAGCGCCACAGCGGTTTGCCCTCGTGCGCCGCCTGCGCCTGCGCTGCCGCCAGCGACACGCCCAGGATCGCATTCGCGCCCAGGCGCGACTTGTTCGGCGTGCCATCCAGCTCGATCAGCGCGCGGTCGAGGCCCGCCTGATCGGTCGCATCGAGGCCCATCATCGCCTCGGTGATCTCGCCGTTGACGTTGGCCACCGCGTGCGTCACGCCCTTGCCCTGCCACGCCTCGCCCCCATCGCGCAGCTCCGTGGCCTCGAACTCGCCGGTGCTGGCGCCGCTGGGCACTGCCGCGCGCCCGCTCGCGCCGCCGCGCAGGCCTATTTCGACCTCCACCGTGGGGTTGCCGCGGCTGTCCAGGATCTGCCGCGCGTGGACCTGTTCGATCTCGCTCATCGAGTCGGGACCCTATCGCCGAGCGCCTTCTGCGCGCAGGCTCGCTCGATCTCCATGATGCCCAAACGACCCTCGCGGGGGCGCGCTACTTGGTGGTGGTCGTAGCCGGCGGCGCCGTCTGCTGCTGCGGGGCTGCCGTCGCGGTGCCCGCGCCCGTCGGGGGCGTGCTCGGCGTTGCCGGCGTCTTCGGCGCCTTGTACTGCTTGCAGTCCATCACCACATATTCCTTGCGGCAATCCGTGCGGCCTTCCCACTTCTTTTTGAATTCTTTGACGAACTTGCTCAGCGCCGTCTGCTGCTGCTGGGCCGTCAGCTGCTGCTTGATCGATTCCTTCACCTGCGCCAGCGACTGCTGGCTCGGCGGGTGCACCGCCGTGACTTCAAAGATGTAGTAGCCAAACGGTGTCTTTATCGGACCCGTCAGCGTGTTGGGCTTGGCGCTGAAGATCGCCGCATCCAGCGCCTTCTGCTCCTGGCCTTTGACGACGCCCGGCAGTTTGCCGCCATTGGCCTTGCTCGCCGGATCGATCGAGCGCTTCTTCGCCACGCTTTCAAAGCTCTTGCCCGATTCGATTTCCTTCTTCGCTTCTTCCGCCTCTGCCTGCGTCTTCGTCAGGATCAGCTGAACATCGCGCTTTTCCGGCTGCCCGAAGCGCTGCTTATTTTCCTTGTAGTACTTTTCGATCTGCGCCGTCGTCGGCGTGCCTTTCTTGGCCACCTTCTGCTGAATCTTCTGCGACAGCAGGTTCAGCTTCACGCGCAGCAGCAGGTCCGGCACGCTCTGGCCCGTGCTCGTGAGGAACTTCTGGAAGTCAGCCGCCTTGGGGAACTGCTGCTGCTTGAGTTCCTTGAACTTCTTTTCAACTTCCGCGTCGCTGACCTTGACGCCCTGGTCTGAGGCCTCGCCGATCACCCAGTTGGCGCTGATCAGGAAGCCCAGCACCTGCTGCTTGAGCGCCGTGTACTGCTGTTCGCACTGCGCCTTCAGCTGCGCCGCCGTC
>DATBPO010000168.1:0-7826 GCA_036561265.1 Solirubrobacteraceae bacterium
TGCTCGAGCGCAACGGCATGAACATCAACGACATCGACCTCATCGAGATCAACGAGGCCTTCGCGCCCGTCGTCGCCGCCTGGCGCCGCGAGCACAACCCCGACATGGACCGCGTCAACGTCAACGGCGGCGCCATGGCCCTCGGGCACCCGCTCGGCTCCACCGGCGCGCGTTTGATTACGACTCTGTTGCACGAGCTCGAGCGCTCCGACAAGGAGATCGGCTTCGTCACCATGTGCTGCGGCGGCGGCCTCGGCACCGGCACCCTCATTCAGCGCGTCTGAGGTCCACATTGGAAGAGGACCCCCCGAGGGGGGTCCGTGTCGGCTGCGTTCGCTGCACCATGCGCGGCCCACACGGACCCCGAAGGGGTCCTCCTTAAAAATCTTTACCCCGCTGGGCCGCCGCCCGTCCAATCCACCGCCACCGGCGGTAGTGCCAAAAGGGCTGCCCACGTGCTTGGGTCCGTTTTGCCGCTTGCCCCGATGCCGTGCGCGCTCTGGAACTGCTCCAGGTACGACGTCGTCGTCGCGTCGAAGATGCCGCTCGTTGTCTGCGCCGGGATCGCTGTTGCCAGGTGCTCCTGCATCCACAGCACCTGATCGCCCTTCGCGCCCTGACTCAGCAGGGGCGACGTCAGCTCGGGGTTGGGGACAGTTAGGCTCGTATTCAGCGGCGCCGCCAGCGCGCTCCAGCCGCCTTCGCTCGTCTCCTGCCAGTCCCACCACGACAGCCCATGCGCGCCGTACGCCGCCGCCAGCGAGCGGAAGGCCACCAGGTCCGAGGACGAGGGGTTTTCGTATGTCTGGCCCAGCGGCGCCAGCGGGCGGCCGTAGATCAGGTTCTCCTCATACGTATGCGCATACACGTTTGCCACCGACGTCCCGATCGCCTTCCAATACATCTGCGGCGCATTGAACTGCGCCCCATTCGGGCCCATGAACACCGAGTACGGCTCCGACTCGTGGTAGTCCACATAGGGGAACGTTGCCAGGCCCACGGGGTAGGCCGGGCCGACCTTTGCGCGCAGCGTTTCGATGTATTTCTGGGCTGAGGCGTAGTGGCCTTCGTACTCCGACTCCGCGTCTATTACCAGGCAGTCCGCCCCTGCCGCTGCGGCGCGTGCCCCCAGTTCCGCCTCGCCCACCGGGTTCGTCCCGTACACATACTGCCAACCGCAAGCCTTTATGCCATTCGCGTGCAGCGTCGCCACCAGTTCCGGCGAGAACTGGCTCCAGTAGTTGCTCGCCCCATCGCTGCTCTTCACAAACACCGTGCTCACGCCCGCCGCATGCGCCTGCGCCACCAGCGCCGGCAGACTGCCGCCCGCCGACTTGCTCAGGTACCAAATCCACATGCCCTGGCCTTCAAACGCGCTTCCATTCGGCGCCGACGCCGGGGGGGCCAGCGGGCTCTTCGGCGCCGGCGGGTGCAGCGCATAGGGGAGCACCGTGATGGGACCCACTGGGTTGGACTGCCGCCCGCCGCCGATCAGCACCGCGATTCGCCCCGAATGCGCGCTCGCCGGTAGATGCACCGCCAGGCCCGAGGGGGATTCATAGATCCGCGCCATCGGCGAGTTCTTCGCTATTTTTGCATTGCGCACGCGCGGAAACGCCACACGCAGACCCTTCTCAAGGCCCCTTCCGCTCAGCACCAGATAGCCCCGCACCGACACCTCATGGGGGTTCCTCGCGCAGTTCGCGCTCGGCGCGCAGCGCGCGTCCTTCAGCTGCACCACCCGCCGTCCATGGGTCACACCCGCCGATGTGCCTCCCGGATTGGCTGCCGCCTGGGCGCTCAGCGCGTGCGCAAGTATGCCCAGCAGCATCATTAGGGCTGCCGCAGCTAGGGACCACGAGCGCTTTTGGGTACCTATGCTTGCCACATCAACTCTCCGGCGGGCGGCGGGCGCCCGACCATAGCGGCTATGCGCTTTTCAACCGACTCGCGGCAGAGAAGTTGCGGCTCAGCCCCAGCGAAAGCCCTTGGCCGAGGGCGCCGGCGCCAGTGGGCTTGATGGTAGGCCCGCCGGGGTCTGCGGCAGGTTGAAGCCCGTCGGCGCCACATCATTTGGCGCATCCGCGTGGAACAAAGACGCCAGGTACTGGATCTGCTCCCGGCCCACCCCCAGCTCGAACTGGCCCCCGCCGTAGTTGCTTATGCCCTGTTTGGCGCAGAAGTCAAAGGCATCCAGCAGATTGCGCAGCCCGCCCAGCCGTGACGGCTTTATGTTCACCATCTTCGGCGGATACAGCAGCGACTGGATGTCCTCGATCGAGTGAATCGGTGCATCCCACGAGAACCGCTCGCGGTGTAGCGCCAGGATCGGCTCCGTCTGCACCGTCAGCGCCGGGTCCTCGATCCACGCCTCTGGGAACGCCTCCACCACCCGCTTGTACAGCACCGGGTCCGCCGGCTGGTCCACGATCGAGCCCACGTAGTACGCCTTGAAGTCCACCGACTCCACCGCGCCCGTCGCCCTTAGTTCTTCGATTAGCGGCTGGCTCCACGAGCTCGTCGGGTCCAGCTTGAACTTCAGGCCCGGGTATAGATCGAGGCGTCTGCGGATCGGCTCCATCGTTGGCGGCTCGCCCAGGCGCAGCGACACCACAAAGCGCACCGGCTTTGGCGTGCGCCCCAGTGCCTCATGCAGCGTCGTCCCCGCCTGGCGCAGCGCCAGATCCAGCGCCGCCGACTCATACGCCCACACCCGATAGCGCCGCGACACCTCGCGCTGGGGGGGCTCCGGGAAGAGGTTCAGCTTCGCCACCTCCGCGCAGAAGCTCGCCATGCTCCAGCTGCCCTCTAGCTCTGGTGGGGGGCCGGCTTCCTGCAGGATTTCGTGGTCCGGCGCGTCATATGTCACGTCCTCGCCCACGCCCTCCTCGCCCTTGCCCTGCAGCTGGATCACCGTCGATAGGCGTTCGAACTCGCTCGACACCTTCGCCGACAGGCCCTCCAGCGTTGCGCTCTCAATCGTTACCGGCAGCTCCGCCAGCCGCTCCCATGTGCTCACCCCTTGCCCCCGCCGCTCGCATCCCGTTCCAAGCGCGCCACCAGCTCATCCAGGCGCAGCTCCTCAAGCGCCCCCCCCACCGCCTCAAGCTCGCCCGCGCAGTATTCGATCAACGCCTTGCCCTCCTTCACCAGCTCCAACGTCTCGCCCAGGCTCGCCTCGCCCGAGTCCAGTCGCCGGATGATCGCCTCCACCCGCGCCGCCGCCGCCTCGTAGGTCTGTACCTCTGCCGGCGTGTCTGCTGGTGTGGGTGTCTCAGTCATGCTCATCGCGCTCAATCCTCGCCGCAACCGTATCGTCAGCGAAGCGCACCCGCACCTTTGCCATCTCCCGCGCCTGCTCCGCCGTTGCGATCGGCTCGCCCGCCGGACTCTGCACCAGCGCATATCCCCGTTCCAGCGTGCGCTGCGGGTCGTGCCCGCCCAGCGCCAGCGCCAGCCGCTCAAGATCGCCCGCGCTGCGCTCGCGGCACTCCCTCGCCGTTGCCGCCGCCTTACGCTCCAGCACCAGCGCTCGCCGCATCGTCAGCTTCTCCTCGCCCAGCACCCGCCGGCGCGCCCCCGCCCGCACCTCGCGCAGCGACTGATGCAGCCTGCCGCGTTCGCGTCGCAGCTGCTCTGAGGGCGCCCGCGACAGCGTCGCCAGCGTGCGCGCCCGCCCCAGCACCGCGCGCCCCCCGCCTTCCGCCAAACGCCCCGCCGAGATCCGCAATCCCCTGCGCGCCTCCCCGCAGTCGATGCCCACCGCCTCCTGGGCCGCATGCGTCGGCGTCGAGCAGCTCACGCACGCCACATCGTCCAGCAACGTGCGATCCGTGTGGTGCCCCACCGAGGCCACCACCGGCACCCCCAACAGCGCCACCGTGCGGCACAGCGTCTCATCGCAGAAGCACCACAGATCCGCCAGCGAGCCCCCGCCGCGCGCCACCACGATCACCTGCGCATTTGCCACCGCCGCCAGGTCCTGCACCGCCTGCGTTATCGCCGGCGCCGCATGACGGTCCTGTACCGGCGCAAAGCCCCACACCAGCCGCCCCGCCCATCCGCGCCGCCTTAGCGCCGCCGCCACGTCATCGCGCGCCTTGCCGCCCTCGCCCGTCACCACCCCAATCGTGCGTGGCAGCTGCACGCGGGGCAGCAGCTTCTGGCGTCCCAGCAGGCCCTCCCCGTCAAGCGCCTTGCGCAGGCGATCGATCCGCGCCAGCAAGTCGCCCTCGCCCGCCACCCGCATGTCCGTCACATGGAAGCTGAAGCTGGGGGAGGACGTAGCACTGCCCGCGTAGTAGTCGCAGCCCCCCGCCACCACCACCTGCATGCCCTCCTTCACCTCGCCGCCGCGCTCGCGCATCGCCTCCCAGTCGCTCAGCCACGCCGCGCACGCCACCGCCCCGTGTGCATCGCGCAACTCGAAATACACCCGCGCGCGTGACGGGCGCAGGTTCACCACCTCGCCCACCAGCTGCACCTTTGCGAACGACCGCAGCTTGTTGCGCAGCGCCCCTGCATACTCGCCCACTCCGAACGGTCCCGCCAGCGCGCTGCCCGGGATGCCTGCCTGCTCCAGTGGGGTGAGGATCGTGCTCACCCGATTCAGCATAGGCGCTAGCATCGACGGCAATGCCTGCGCCGCCCACCTCCACCCTCGGTGAGCGGCCCCAGGCCCCCTGGCATCCGCTGCCGCTCTCAGAGATCCTCATCCTCGTCGGCGCCATCGCCACCGTCATCGCCCTCAACAACCGCTCAAGCGATATCGCCCTGCTCGTCGTCGGCCTCATCGCCGTCGGCATCGGCACCTTCGAGGTCACCCTCCGCGAGCACTGGTCCGGCTACCGTTCGCATGCCATCCTGCTCGCGCTCGTGCCAGTGCTTGCCTTTCACTCGCTAATGATCGGCGCCGCCTCGCTCTTCACCGATCCCACTGCGCTCTTCAGCATCGTGCTGCTGCCCTTCGACCTCGCGCTCTTCGTCTTTCTCTTCAAGCTCCTTCGGGCGCACTTCCTCGATGCCCGCCAGCTGCGGGTCGTGGGGCGCCGCTAGCAAGGGACGCGCTGCGGGCACTCCTGTCGGAGTCCTCAGTGCTGAGTAGGCAGCCCGCTGAGGGAAGGCAGCGGGCGCTCCGCTTCGTGCAACCCCTCGCCGCGCGTCTCACCCTGCAAGCCCAATCGCTCCAGGCGCGCGATCTCGCGTTCGCCTTCGCTGCGCGCCGGATGCCCGGGGGGGAGGGGGGCGATCAGCTTCGCTATCCGTGCGCGCAGCTGAAGCGCGAAGTGTGGTGTGGAGGCGCCCATCAGCTGGCGCACATCCTCCACCGTCACCTCGTGTGAAGGCTGCATGCGGATCGGGTGCTCGGCCTGGCTCACTTCTTCGGCAAGGGTAGCGACGTCGTGGGGGTCGTGGAGGCGGGGGGCGTGGAGGTCGTGCGAGTCGGGGAGGTGGACGACGTGGACGACGTGGAGGAGGTTGAGGCCGAGGTGGTCGTCGACGTCACCCCGCTCGGCGCTATCTCCAGCATCCCATCCAGTTCCGCCTGTGTCGTCGCGCTGATCGCACTCTCATCGCCAATCAGCCAGCCGTGATTGTACGCCCCGTGCACCGGGCGGTACTGCGCTGCTTCGGAGTACCCCGGCTGGATGTACTTGAGGTATTCCGCCAGCACCGCCGGCACGCCCGCGGGGCCTTCCAGCAGCAGCAGCGGGCCGTACTCGCCGCTCGCCGACAGCATCGCCGCCGCCGGCGCATCCAGGGGGCGCGTCGCGTTTGCGAACACCAGGCCGTGCCCCGGTTCATCCACGCCCCAGCCAAAGCCCCCTTCGCTGAACAGCGCCACCGCGATCGCGTTGCCAATCGGGTCTTCCGGCGCGATCTTCCCCGTCGGGCTCACCAGTCGCTTCGTCGGCCCATAGTGCCCCAGCGCCATCAGCGTCGTGCTGCTCACCGCCACCGTCGAGCCCACCACATAGATCGCCGGCTTATGCCACCGTTTGAGCTCCGCGCTCGTCGCGCTCGGCACCCCATTCGTGCCCACCAGCAGCAGCGGCACCCCGCTCTGCGCCGCCAAGCCCGCCGCCGGCATCGCCAGCGCCGCAGGGCCATCTGCCGCGCTCACCACCACCTGTCTCGGCGGCTTGCCCTGCGCGCTCTCCAGCACACGCCCCACTGCCGCCGCCAGGGCATAGGGGTTCGCGCCCGTCACCCTGTGCACCACATAGCCGCTCGGCACCGCCGCCGCTGCCGGGGACCCCACTGCGATCACCTGTGCTCCGCCGAGTGCCGGCGCGCCTTTCGGGCGCATCGCCCTCAGCGCCTGCGCGCTCACGTCCGGCAACGCGCCCCTGTCGCTGTATATGAGCGGCGCGTTCAACGGTGCTCCCGCCAGTGCCGCTGCCGCCAGCGCCGTCGGCCATTCGCTCTCATCCACCACCACCACCACCTGCGGCCGGCTCGCCACCGTCAGCCCCGGATACACCGCCAGCGCCACCGCCGCCGCATCCGTCGCCACATCCGCCCCGCCCAGCCGCGTCGTATTCTTCGTCGCCAGCCCCCCCGCGCCCTGCGCGTTCACCGGCGCGATCACCGTGGGGTTGGCTTCCGTCGTGCTCGTGCCCTGGAGCGATTTGCCGCAGCCGCCGAGGGCCGCGCCGAGCGCCAGCACGGCGAGCAGCTGCCACAGCAGGCGAACGCGCATGGCGCAGGACACTAGCGGGCAGGCCAGAAGGCACCGCCGGGCCGGGCTGGCGGAAACCGCAGGGCACGCCCGAGGGCACTGCCGGGCCGGCCCCGAGAGGGCTGCCTTTAGGTGGAGGAACGCCCTACAGCTGAGCCGCCCGTCGTTCGGCGAGCGCCACTATCTCATCGATCACCGGCTCGTGCCAGCCCTCGGCCACCGCCGCCTCGCGGGTTGCCCGTGCGCATCTCAGCGCTCGCGCGAGCAGGCCCTCGACGTTGTGCAGTAGCTGTCCCCCCAGGCCGCACTCGACGCCCATCCCGCGCCAGCTTTCGGAGTCGACGCGCGCCGGGTCCTCGACACCGCCGATCAGCATCGCCATCTCGGGCTTCAGGTCATACACATTGGTAGAGACCACGTCATACATCGGCGCCAGCCTTATCTCCCCCGAGCCGTCATACACCAAGCCGAAGTTCTTGCCATGGGCGTCGCTGTTGCCCAGCAGCCAATTGAGCACCGTTGCCAACAGCAGGTTGTTGATGTCCCTCGCCGTACCCACGCCTGCGAGGTCGCGCAGCAAGTCGAACACATCGGCCAGCGAGGGGCCTCCCTCGACCTCGTACTTCGCGCTGGGCAGCCGGCCCAGCGCCTGGCACGCATCCTCCTGGTGCAGGCGTGCGATTTTTCCCTCCTCATCGTACGTGCGGTCGAAACGCTCCACCAGCAGGCAGGGCCGCTCCGCTATCTGCACGATCTCCGCTCGGGCCACGGGCAGGCCCACACAGCCGGCCACCCTCAAACAGAACGCCTCGTTGGCCACGACGCCCGGGTAGCGATCCTGCCCCGGCTTGAGGATGTGCGTGCTCGGCCCGCCCTTCAGCGGCTGCCCGTAGCGCCCCGCAGGGGTCCTCGTCAGCAGCAGCTTCTCCTGCACGCCGCCCAGGCTCAGGCGCACCCGCTCGCCATCGGACACCCCCAGCGGGTGCTCCGGCAGTTCGCGCACGAGCTGCGCCAGCGCCGCCTCATCCAGCCAGTGCACCCGGCCCTTCTCAGATCCGGCACTCTGCCCATCTCCGAGTGGGGCGGTCAGCGCCACCGCACCCGCACACTCCACGCCCAATGCCTCCAGCAGGCCAAAGCCGTT
>DATBPO010000169.1:0-14749 GCA_036561265.1 Solirubrobacteraceae bacterium
CGCGCAGACCCTCCTCGATCACCAGCGCATACAGCGAGCGGTCCGAGAGCAGGATCGCGCCCAGCACCGACTGCTCCGCATCGAGGTTGTGCGGAGGCGCGATCACGCCCGTCGGCGGCGTCGCTCCGTTGGTCTGCGTGACGGTGCTCATGGGTTGGGCGAGTCTAGATCCGTGCTCGCCACGACCTGGGAGCCCATCCCGCTATCTCGGGGGGAAATAAGTGGGCACGAACAAATGTTCGCACGGCGGTCGGACTTGCTTTTGGGCTACGGCTCGAACGCTTGCTGCTGCGTTACTTCTGCGCCGTGACCATCGTCTTCACGGTGGCGCTCACGCCCTCCACCACGTCCACCACGATCATGTAGGTGCCCACGTTTTTGATCACCTCGGGCAGGTGCACGCTCTGGCGATCCAGTCGCAGCCCGCGCGCGTCGCGGATCGCGTCCGCAATGTCCTGCGCGCTCACCGAGCCGAACAGGCGCCCATCGGGACTCGCCTGCTCGGTGATCGTCAGCACCGTTTTGTTCAGCAGCGCCGCGTTGTCCACGGCTTTCGCCGCGAACTCCCGCTCGGCCCGCTCCGCCGCCTCTTTGCGCCGCAGCTCGGCCTCCAGCGCACCACGTGTCGCCGGCTGTGCCAGCTTGCGCGGGATCAGGTAGTTACGCAGGTAGCCCTTGGAGACGTCAACGACTTTGCCCTGCTCGCCGAGCGCCTCCACGTCCTTGAGCAGCAGTGCCTCGGGCATCTCGCCTCAGCGTTCCCGGTCGCGGTCGCCGCGGTCGCGGCGCGGGGCGTCATCACGGCCGCCCTCATTCACATACGGCAGCAGCGCCAGCTCCCGCGCCCGCTTCACCGCGCGCGCGATCTGACCCTGGTGGCGGCGACACGCGCCCGTGATCCGCCGCGAGCGGATCTTGCCCTTCTCGCTCACGAACTTGCGCAGCGAGCCCACGTCCTTGTAGTCGACCTGCTCCACCTTGTCGCGGCAGTGCTGGCACGGCTTGCGCCGACCGCTGCCGGGTCCGCCCTTCTTGTCTCGACGGCGGACTGGCTTGCCGCGGCCGCGCGATTTTGCCACTTCGTTGGACCTGCTTTCTCGTGCTCGCTAAAACGGGATGTCGTCGTCGCCGCTGGCGCCAACGCCTACCGGTGCGGGCTGGAAGTCCCCGTTGTCCACCGGGACGTCGCCACCCTGGGGCGCTCCATTGCCCGCAAAACCCCCACTTGAGGAATCGTCCCGCGAACCCAGGAACTGCACCGAGTCGGCGATTATATCGACTGCCTGGCGCTTTGCGCCGTCCTGTGCTTCCCACTCGCGCCACTCAAGGCGCCCGTCGACCGCCACCGGGCGTCCCTTCGACAAATAGCGCGCCGCATTCTCGCCCTGCGCGCCCCACACCGTCACGTCGAAGTAGTTGGGCTTATCGACCCATTCTCCGCTCGCGCCGTCCTTGCGGCGCGTGTTGCAGGCCACCCGCAGCTTGCACACCGACATGCCGCTCGGCAGCGAGCGCAGCTCAGGGTCCGCGGTCAGGTTCCCGGTCAGCACAACCCGGTTGATGTTGGTGGCGGCCACGTTTCAGTCCTTCCTTTCCGGCGCCCACTCGGGGGGCCGCTGTGTCTTGCTCGGATGGTGCTTCGAGTCTAGACCCGCGTTCGGGCGCCACATTTGCTGCGACTCCGCTCTTTGCGAGGCTTACGGCTTGCGGCAGGGCTCAGCGATTGCGCGAGGAGGTGCGGAACACCTCGTCCCAGTACGGCGCGCTGATCCCGAAGCCCTTCGTCTCATCCTGGAAGTGATGGCGCATGTGGCGCTCCCGCAGCATCCTTCCCAGGCGCCCCCGCGGGCGGAAGTGGTGCACGTAGTAGTGGATCATGTCGTACGCCAGATACCCCGCGAAGAAGCCCGCGCCCAGACCCGGCGCGTAGCGGCTGCCGAACACCACGTAGATCGCCCCGAACACCACCGCCCCCAACGGCAGGCTCACCGACGGCGGCATCACCAGACGCAGCGGGTCGTTGGGGTGTTCGTGGTGGATGCCATGGATGATCCAGTGCAGCCGCGCCCCCAGGCCCTTCTCCGGCTCGAAGTGGAACACCACGCGGTGCAGCCAGTACTCAAACAGCGTCCACATCGCGTACCCCGCCACCGCCAGGCCCAGCATGCCTACCACGCTCACCCTTTCAAGGCCCCACGCCGCCAGCACCACCACCGCCGGCCCGAAGATCGCCGGCACCACCGCCGGGTGCACCCGCGACAGGGCATCCAGCAGCCGCGACTCGAACATCTTCGGCGAGTCGCGCAGCACATCTGTACGGCTCAGCGGTTGATCGCCACCCACATCCACTCCGGCCATGCCTCCGAGTGTATTACGGGCGCGGCGACTTCGCTCAGGCAGGCTCGCCCAGGGCGAACTCAGGCACGGCCTCAGGTGCGGCCTCAGGCTCCGGGTGATCGGAGTGGGGAGGGGCTCCGAGCTCCGTTTCAACCCGCCTGCCCGCCCGCATGTCCGGCGCCGCCGGCGTGCCCGGCTTCAGCTTCACGATCCTAAAGCGCACGATCCCATCCGTGATCCGCAGCGTCCGATCGAGCTCCCGCAACAGCTCCGGCGTGGAGGAGTGGAACTGCACCAGGTGGTACTCCGCCGCCTGTTTGTGGTCGATCGGGTACGCCAACGCGCGCTCGCCCCACTCGTCGTGGCGCAGTAGCTCGCCCTTCGCTTCGATCGCCCCGCGCGCATCCGCCACGATCTTCGCCCGCACCGCCGCATCGGCTTCGGTGTCCAGCATCAGGATCAGATCGTATGTGGGTGCAGGCAGGGTCATACGCGGCGCGGGATGATAACAGTGATCGCCGCCCGGGCGGGCGGGCGCCAATCCGCTCTGGCCCCGCGGGTCCACGAGGGACCCGCGGGAGACACGAGTCAGCTTCAGGGGGCGCGGCCCACACGGCGAAGCGAAGCGGAGCCCCTCCCCCCACCCGCCAGCCGCCTCTAGCGGCCGCGGCCCTTCGCGCGGATGTCCGCCATCTGCTCATCGATCCAGTCCCCCGGGTCGCGCGAGGTCACTATCGCCACCAGGCCCTCCGCGCGGCGGCGGCGCTCCGTTGGCTCCATCGCCAGCGCCGCGTAGATCGAGTTCGCCAGCTCCTGTATGTCGAACGGGTTCACCGACAGCGCATACTCGCCGAGCTCCTCGTGCGCCCCCGTGTTCTCCGAGAGGATCGACACGCCCTCGCGCTCATTGACGATCGGACCCTCCTTCGCCACCAGGTTCATGCCGTCGAACATCGCATTCACCAGCAGCACGTCGTAGTGCTTGTAGGCCGCCATCGCCTCCTCCAGGTCATCGCGCAGCTTCAGCTGGATCGGCATCCAGTCCGGCGTGCCATGGCGGTGGTTGACCACGGCCACCGACGCCTCGATGCGCTCCAGGTACTCCGCGTACTGCGGCACATCCGTGCGCGAGGGCATCAGCTGTGCCATGAACGTCACCCGCTCGCCGAACTCCGGGTGCTGCTCCAGGAACAGATCGAACGCCGCGAAGCCCCGCAGCACATTCTTGCTCAGATCCGCCCGGTCCACCCGCAGGATCAGGAAGTCCCTGCGGCGGCGCAGCAGTTCGCGCTCGAACTCCTTCACCCGCGGGCGCTGCGCCACCTGCCGCGTCGTCTCATGGTCGATCGGCAACGGGTAAGCCCGCACCCACACCTCCCGCTCGCCCACCCACACGACGCCCTTGTCGAAGTCGACCGTCAGGTCCATCAGGTCGCGACAACACTGCAAAAAGTTGCGCTGATAGCTGCGCGTATGAAATCCGATGATGTCGTTCGCCAAGAGCCCCGTAAAGATCTCCTCGCGTATCCGCGAAGGCAGCACCCGCCACGCATCCGACTGCGTCCACGGGATGTGGATGAAGTGGTGCAGAAACACATCCGGCCGCGCCCGGCGCACCAGATCCGGCAGCGTATACAGGTGGTAGTCATGCACCATCACCACCGGTTCCTCGCTGTCCTCCAGCTCCTCCACCACCGCCCGCGCCAGGTCCTCGTTGACCACGTTGTAGCCAAACTCGAACGCCTCTATCTCCTCGCGGCGTATGTCCGGTGCGTTCGACAGGTCCCACAGGTAGTGCTGTATGAACCACAGCATCGGGTTGGCGAACACGTTGTAGAAGCGGTCATACGCCTCCGCGTCGCTCACCACCAGGCGCACCTGGTAGGAGCCCCCCGCCGGCGAGTGCGCCGTGAACGCCCGCCCCCCGTGCTCGCGCGCCACCTCCGCGTCGTACTCGCTCATCGCGCTCGCCACCCACACCGCCTCGCGGTGGCTCGCCAGGCCGCTCAGCGCCGTCACCAGGCCACCGCTGCCGCGCTGCACCTCCGCTTCGGCTCCGAACGTCACCGGGCCGCGGTTTGACACCAGCACCAGCGGGGCGCGCCCTGCCGGTGCGCTGCTCACGACTCCCCCAGCTCCGTGAAGATCTTCAGATAATCGCGCAGATAGCGCGGCGTCAGGAAGTGCGTGCGCACGTGCTCCTTGCCCCGCCGTCCCAGCGCCTTTCCCAGCGCCGGATCCTCGAGGATCTCAAGCGAGCGCGCCGCGCACTGCTCCGAGCTCTCCACCAGGAAGCCCGTCACCCCATCCTCCACCTGCAGCGGTATGCCACCCACGTTGCCCCCAATGAACGGCCGTGCCTTCCAGATCGCCTCCGACACCGTCAAGCCGAAGCCCTCGCGCGTTGACTTCTGGATCAACACATCCGCGTGCGACTGGAACGCATTGACCTCGATCGAGCCCACGTTGTTGAAGTTATTCAGGATGTGCACGTCCGGGTCCCCGTCCGCGTGCGCAATCGTCGCGTTGAAGAAGTCCCAGCCCTCCGGGTCATCGCTCGCCATCGAGCCCACCAGTGCCAGCTGCACGTTTGGAAGTTTCTCCTTCACCGTGCGGTATGCGTCGATCACGCCCAATGGGTCCTTCCACGGGTCAAAGCGCGAGACCTGGCACATCAGCGGCCGGTCGATGTCGATTCCGAACTGCCCGCACACATACGAGGCATCCTCCGGCGACAGCGCCATGTTCTTCGGCGCCAGCGGGTCGATCGCCGGCGGCACGATGTTTACGTTGCCCCCCATGCCCTGCGGCACATACCCCTGCATGTGAAACAGCGACTGCGGATACTGCGCGATGAACGGCAGCAGCCGCTCGATCGTCTCCTTGTTCGGCGTCGACAGGTCGATGTGGCAGCGCCACACCCAGCCCGCCGCCTTCTCCGGCACCAGCTGCTGCAGCGCCGCCGGCTGCGGGTCGTGCACCAGGCACACATCCCAGCCCCCGCTCAGCTCACGCGCATTCATCTCGTTGTAGCTCATCCACGTCGCCCACTGTTCCTCATCGAGATCCTGCGGCGCACCCTGCAGCGCGTTGTGCATCAGCTTCGTCGCATTGAAGAACTCCTCGCGCCCATAGATCACCTGCCACTCGCACTCCAGCCCCACGTCGCGCATCAGCGGCACCAGCGTATAGAGGATCTCCGAGACCCCGCCTCCGAAGGCCGTCGCTGACACGTGCACCACGCGCCTGCCCTTCAGCGGCTCCGCCAGCTCGCGGATTTCATCAATCAGACCGCGGCCGCAGATGTGCGTGTAGTCGGCGAGCGACTTTGTTCCTACGGCCACGGGCTGGAGCACGCGCGCACCTTATCCATAAGGGTGGCCGGGCAGAAGAGCGCCTCCGAAATGCCGCCGCGTCAGAGTCTGCGCCCGCCGCGCCAAGGGTGTGCGGGTATCGACGATCTGAGTCACTAGGCTCTTGCCGGCGTGCTCAACGGACGCATCTACCGTGCCGCTTTCCTGCCCCTGCTGTTTGCCCTCGCGATAGCCGGCTTCTCGCTGCGCGCACCCGCCCACTCGCTCTCCTCCACGCTCGCCCCCGACGCCTTCAACGGGCCCAGTGCCTTCGCCGAACTGCAGGCGCTTGCCGCCCAGTATCCCCTGCGCCGGCCCGGCAGTCAGGGCGATCAGGCGCTCGCCGCCTATGTGGCGCACACGCTCCAGGGTCTCAGCGGTACCGGCTCTGCCGGCTTCTCCGTGCACACCAGCTATGCCTCCGCGCAGACCATCGACGGCAAGCGCACGCTCGCCACCGTCATCGCCCGACGCCCCGGCATCAGCGGCTCAAGCCCCATCGTCCTGCTCGCCCACCGCGACGCCCCCGGCCGCGGCGCCGCCGCCGAACTCTCAGGCACCACCGTGCTGCTTCAGATCGCCCGCGTGCTTGCCACCAGCGAGACCCAGCGCACGATTTTGATCGTCTCCACCAGCGGCGGTAGCGGTGGTGACGCCGGCGCGCTTGCCTTCGCCGCTGGAGCCGGCGACGTCGACGGCGCCATCGTGCTCGGTGACCTCGCCGGTAGCGCTGCTCACAAGCCGTTCCTCGTGCCCTACTCCAGCGGCCTCGGCAGCGCTCCCGGCTCGCTGCAGCGCACCGTCTCTGCCGCCGTCACCCACGAGGTCGGCGTCGATCCCGGTGCCCCATCCACTTTTAGCCAGCTCGCCCACCTCGTCCTGCCTCTCACCCCCGGCGAGCAGGGGCCGCTGCTCGCCCACGGCATTCCCGCCGTCCTCCTGCAGGTCAGCGGCGAACGGCCCCCCGCCGCCGGCGAGGCCCTCAGCTCCACGCGTCTTGAGAACTTCGGCCGCGCCGTCCTCAGCGCCATCTACGCGCTCGACGCCAACCCCGATCTGCGCACCGCCGCGCGGGGGGGTGGCCTTGAAACGGCCCTGCCCCTGCAGCGCAAGCTGCTCCCCGCCTGGGCGCTCCGTCTGCTCGTCGCCACCCTCTTGCTCCCGCCCCTGCTCGTGCTCGTCGACGGCTTCGCCCGCTCGCGTCGTCGCCGTCTCGCCGTGGGGCAGCGCCTGCGTTGGGCGCTCGCCTGTGCCCTGCCCTTTCTCATCGCCGCCCTCTTCACGCGCCTGCTCGGGCTCTCCGGTGCCATCGCCGCTCCCGCCGGTCCCGTCCTCGCCCAGGGTCTCGCCAGCGGCGCCGCCGCGCTTGAGACGGTGCTCGCGCCGGCCTTCGTGCTCGTGCTCGCCTGGCTTGCCTGGCCCGCGCTCCTGCGCCGCCTCGGTCTGCATCCCCGCGCCGATGACGACGCATGCGGCCTCGCTCTGATGCTCGTGCTGCTTGCTCTCACCGTCATCGTCTGGCTCTTTAACCCCTTTGCCGCGCTGCTGCTCCTGCCCGCCCTGCACCTCTGGCTGCTCCTCGCCCAGCCTCAGTGGCGCCATGCTCACGGCACCAGCCACCGCCTGCGCACGCTCGCCCTCGTGGCGCTCGGGCTGGTCCCCATCGCGCTGTTAGCCGCTTTCTACGCTCGCCAGTTCGGCCTGGATCCCGCGCAGGCCCTGCACGCTTGGGTCCTGCTCTTCGCCGGCGGCGCCTTCTCGATTCCCGCCATCGTTATCTGGTGTCTGGCGGGCGGCTGCCTCGCCGCCGCCCTGCTCGTTGCGCTCGGCGTCTCTCCGCCGCGCATCGCCGGACCTGAGGAGGGCGCCGGCTTCCCCATCACCGTCCGCGGGCCCATGTCCTACGCTGGACCAGGGTCACTCGGTGGCACCGAGTCCGCCCTGCGCCGCTGAGGCGGCGCCTTTACCGTTGCGAGTTCTCATGGCAGACCTGTCTCCGTCCATCCTCACCCAGCCGGCCAGTGGAGCCCCCAGATCTCGGCGCCGACGCCCGCGCCGTGCCCTGCGCGTGCTCTCCTGGGTGCTCATCCTCGCCGGGGTGCTGGCGCTCGCCGATGCCACCGTCACGCTCCTCTGGCAGGAGCCCCTATCCGCGCTCTACGCCCGCATCGAGCAGGATCGCCTCAGCGGCGCCCTGCGCCAGGTCGAACGCGCCCAGCCCACCCCCGTCGAGCGGCGCCAGCTCGCCACGCTGCCCGCCCAGCGCCAGCGCATCGCCTTCCTCGCCAGCGACCTGCAGCACCACGCCGCCTACGGCAGCCCAGTCGGCAGCATCCACATCCCCAGCGCCGGCATCGACTTCGTCATCGTCAAGGGCACCGGCACCTCCGAACTGCAGAAGGGGCCCGGCGTCTTCCCCGAAACGCGCTTCCCCGGCATCCCCGGCACCACCGCCATCGCCGGGCACCGCACCACCTACCTCGCCCCCTTCCGTCACATCGACTCCCTGCGCCGCGGCGCGCGCATCCTGCTCAACATGCCCTACGCCCACTTCACCTACACCGTCACCGGGCACCGCGTCGTCTCGCCCAGCGACGTCGGCGCCGCCATTAATCCCGTCGGCTACAGCCGCCTCGTCCTCTCCGCCTGTACCCCGCTCTTCAGCGCCGCTCAGCGCCTGCTCGTGTTTGCCCGCCTCACGCGCACCGTGCCCGTAGGGGCCGCCCGGATGGTGCCCCGCAGCACGCCAGCAGGTGCTGCCGCGCCCACCCTCACCAACGGTGCTCGAACCCTTCCAGCGCCCGCGCTTGGCCGTCCTCCAGCAGAACTGCCCCCGGCGGCATCTGCCGTGAGGGCTCAAGCACCCGCCCCACCCACGTGATGCCGGCGCCACCAGCCCGCGCCAGCGCCTCCTCGGTCTCTGCACGCCGCTCCGCCGGCACGCACACACACAGCTCGTAGTCTTCGCCCGCGCCCGCCGCAAGCTGCCACGCCGGCACACCAAGCTCTTCGCCCACCGCCGCCACGCCCGCGACAAGCGGAAGCTTTCCCAGATCCACCTCCAGCACCGCTCCGCTCATTCGCCCCACGTGCGCCGCGTCGGTCGCGAGCCCATCCGAGAGGTCGATCATCGCCCGCGCCCCGCTTGCCGCCAGCGCCTGGCCCTCCGCCAGACGCGGCATTGGCCGCCGCAGCCGTTCGATTGCGTCGTGCGTTTCCGCTCGCCCGCTCGCCCGTCCTTCCATCACGGCCAGTCCCGCTCCTGCCCCGCCCAGCTTTCCGGTCACGCCTATGAGGTCTCCCGCCAGCGCGCCATCGCGGCCTATCACCTCGGCCTCGCTCTGCGCCCAGCCGATTACCGTCACCGTCACGCTCAGCACCGGCGAGGCCACCACATCGCCTCCCACCATCGCCGTATCGCTCTGCATCGCCAGGGCGCGTGCGCCGCGCACCAGCTCAAGCGCCCGCTCCTCGCCGAAGCCCGGCGGCAGTCCCAGCACCATGTAGGCCTCGCCGGCCGCCACGCCCATCGCCGCCAGGTCCGACAGCGCCCCCGCCAGTGCCCGCCAGCCGACCTGCTCTGGGCTCGCCCAGCCGCTCGCGGTCCCGCCCTTCAGGCGAAAGTGGACCCCGTCCACCATCGCATCGACCGAGGTCACGCATATAGCGCCCCCGCGTACCACTGACGCATCGTCGCCGATGCCCCGTAGCACCCGTGGCCCCTGCGTCGGTGCCAGCTCGGCGGCGATGGCCTCGATCAGAGAGCGCTCGGCCACGATCCCGCTTTTGGCCGCCGGCGCCGGCCTGTCCTAGCGATGCCGGTAGACGATCCGCGCGCGGTCCAGGTCATACGGCGAGAGCTCGCAGCGCACGCGGTCCCCCGGCAGGATGCGGATGCGAAAGCGGCGCATCTTGCCCGCCACATGCCCCAGCACCACGTGATCGTTGTCGAGCTTTACGCGGAACATCGCGTTGGGCAGCGCCTCGATCACCTCGCCCTCGAATTCGACCTTGTCTTCCTTTGCCACTGCAAACGTCCTGTCCGTCGTGGATTTCCGCGTCCAAACTACCAGTGTCAGCCGTGCGGGGGACCCGTGCCCCCACCGGGGCCCACCTGGGGCTTCTGTTCGTGCACCTGCGGCGCTGGGTGGGGCGGTTCTGGGGCAGGGGGCTTTTCGTGGGCTTCCTGCTTTGCTTCCCGCTTTGCTTCCTTCTTTTCCTGCTTTGCCTGCTTTTCCGGCTTGCCCTTCTTGAAACCCGATGCTTCTTCGCCCGAGCTCGATTCCACGGCTTTGCCGGTCGAGGCGTACTTGCCGAAGAACGGCTGGTAGCTGAGCGATTCGCCGCCGCTGGGGAAGGGCACGCAGCGGTTGCCCACCACTTCGCTCATGTAGGCGTGCCAGATTTCCGCCGGCAGGTAGCCGCCCTGCTGAGGCTCGCCGTGCACATCGGTCATCGACACCCGTTTGTTCGGATAGCCCATCCACACCACCGTCGAATAGCGCGGCGTGTAGCCGTCGAGCCAGGCGTCCACCAGTTCGCTCGTTGTGCCCGTCTTGGCCGCCGTGGGGCAGCCGATCGCCGAGCGCCCCGCCGTTCCGCTCTGCACGTTCTGCTCGAGGATGTTCGTCTCCTCCGCCGCCACGCCGCTCGATATCGCCCGCACGCGATGATCGCGGCCCCAGTTGCGATCCACGCGCCCATCCGCGAACACCACCTTCGTGATCGCCACCGGCGTGTTGCGCAGACCCCCATCGGCGAGCGTCGCATACACGTTGGCCATTTCCAGCGGTGTCACGCCCAGCGTCAGACCGCCCAGCGCCTCGGCCGCAAAGCTCGACAGGTGCGTCTTGACCCCCAACTTGTAGGCCATTTCGGTGACCGTGTGCTCGCCCAGATCGGCCGCCAACTGCGCATACACCGTGTTATCCGAGTGCAGCGTCGCGCTCACCAGGTTCATCGACTGGTTCAGCGAGGTCCCCTCGAAGGTCTTCACTTCATACGTCGGATACCCCGGCAGCCACCCCGGCGCCAGCGTGTGCGACACGTAGTACGTGCTATTCGGATCGATGCCCCGCGAGAGCGCATCCGCGAGGTCGATCGCCTTGAACGTCGAGCCCGGCTGGCGATGGCCGTCGGCCGCCAGGTTGTACTGGCTTTTCTCATAGCTCTCGCTCTCCGCCATCGCTTCGATGTGGCCGTTCTGCGGGTTGATCGTCACGATCGCCGAGGCCGGGTCTTCGGGCTCGTTGAGGATTTCCGCGATCGCCTTGCGCGCCAGGCGCTGCATGTTCAGATTGATCGTCGTATACACCTTCAGCCCGCCTTGCTCGACCGTCGCGCGCCCGTAGCGGTGGATCAGCTGCTCGCGCACGTATTCGAAGAAGAAGTTCTCCTTGCGCGCCGAGTAGTAGTTGCTGTGCCTCACCTGCAGCGGCCGCGCCTCCTCAGCGCTCGCCAGATGCCGGGAGATGTAGTGCAGTTCCGCCATCTTCGCCAGCACCTCATTGCGCCGCTTGCGCGCCGCGCTGGGATACAGGAAGGGGTTGTACTGCGAGGGCGCCTGCGGCAGCCCCGCCAGCAGCGCGCTCTGCGCCAGGTTCAGCTGCCACACGGGCTTGTCGAAGAAGATCCGCGACGCCGCCTGCACGCCGATCGCCGTCTGGCCCCCAACCGTGCCATAGGCCACGCTGTTCAGGTAGCCCGTCAGGATCGTGCGCTTGCTGTGGCGTTTGTTGTATTCGATCGCCAGCTTCGCCTCGTCGATCTTCTGTTTGAACGTCCGCAGATCGTTACCCAGATACACATTGCGCACCAGCTGCATCGTGATCGTCGAGGCGCCCTGCAGCGTCTGCCCATTCACCACGTCCTTCACCGCCGAGCGGAAGATGCCCGTCAGATCCACGCCATTGTTTTCATAGAACCGCTGGTCCTCGATCGCCACCGTCGCATCGCGCAGCAGGCGCGGTATCTGCGTGTAGGGCACCGGGCTGCGCAGCTCATCGGACTGGATGTAGCCCAGCCGTTCGCCGTCTGCCGCGAACACCTGCGAGGAGGCGCCGCTCACCAGCGGATGCAGTTCAGACAGCGCCGGCGAAGAGCTCGCCACCGACAGCACATAACCCACCGCCCCCAGCGTGCCCAGCACCAGCACCGTCGCCACCGCGCCGAAGCCGATCATCAGCATCCGCGTCGGACCACCGCGGTTGTGGCGCCGGCGGCGCTGTCTTGCCTGTCGCGACATGGGTAATCGAGGTTACCGGGCCGGCGTGTGATTTCCTGCACCAATGAATCCCGACACCGCCGAGCTAGCCGTCGTTGACGGGACGGCCGCGCCGCATCTGGGGACGGCCGCGCCGCATTTAGGCGCCCGGCTTCGCACGCCGGCGGCTCAGGCGCTTGCTCGGTTGCGCTCCGATCCCGCGCGCATCGCGGCCCTGCGCGACTGTTGGCGGGCGCTTTTGTGGTCGCGGGCGGTAGTGTGGGTCGCCGGCGCGGGCACCATCCTGGCCTTCGGCTTCGGCCCCCGCCGCGGGGCTTTTAACCCGCCCGGCCTCACACGCGGCTTCGGCACGCTCGGCGATCTGCTCGCCGCACCCGTCGCGCGCTGGGATGCCTCGTGGTACCTCGTCATCGCCCACTACGGCTACCGGCCCGATCTCGGTTTCTTCACCGCCCCACGCGCAGCCTTCTTCCCGCTCTACCCGCTTGGCATCAGGGGCTTCTCCGATCTCGGCCTGCCGCCAGTGCTTGCCGGTGTGCTCATCTCGGTGGTCGCGTTTGCGTTCGCGCTCTATGGCATCCACCGCCTCACCACGCTGGAGCTGGCGTCGCTGGAACCGGCGCGTCTCACCTCCAGCCAGCCCTCGCCCGCGCGCCTAGCGGTTCTGCTCACGGCCTTCGCGCCGATGGCCTTCTTCTTCTCGGCCGTCTATACGGAGTCGCTCTATCTGGCGCTCTCCGTGGGGCTGTTCTGGTGTGCGCGTCAGGGGCGCTGGTTGGCCGTCGGCCTGCTCGGTGCCCTCGCTGCGGCCACCCGCAGTAACGGCGTGCTCCTGCTGTTGCCGGCGGTGCTGCTGTATCTGCACGGCCCCCGCGAGGATCGCTCGCCCGACGCGGCATGCGGATTCCTGCGCTATCGCCTGCGCCGCGATGCGCTGTGGCTCTTGCTGATGCCCCTCGGCATGGGCGCCTACATGGCCTACCTGGGCCTGCGCGGCGGCGATCCCCTGCTGCCCTTCCACGCCCAGCACGTGTGGGGCCGGGACTTCGGCGTGCCCTTCGCCGGCGTCTGGCAGGGGCTCGTAGCGGGCTTCGACGGGCTGCGCCAGCTGCTCTCGGGGCAGAGCCATCACGTCTACTTCGCGGCCACCCAGGGCAGCCCCGCGATCGCGGCCGCGCACAACCTTATGCTGCTGGCCTTCCTGGCGCTCGCGCTGCCCGCCATCGTGGGGGTCTGCCGGCGCCTGCCCATGGCCTACGGCGTCTATGTGCTGCTCGCGCTGGCCGTGCCTCTGTCGAGCCCCGTCGCCTCGCAGCCGCTGATGTCGCTGCCGCGCTTTCTCGTCGTGCTCTTCCCCTTCAGCATGTGGGCGGCCGCCTGGCTGTCTCCCCGCCCACGCTTGGCCCGTGCTGTGCTCGTCGCATCCGGCTTGCTCATGGCGCTTTTCGTGGCACAGTTCTCCACATGGCACTGGGTGTCATAGAGCCGCCGCGCGCGATCCTCCTCGATGGCCTGGGCACTCTGGTGGCGCTGGCTCCGCCGTGGGGACCCTTTGCGCAGGTGCTCTGGCGCGAGCACAGCATCGAGCTCAGCTCGGCCGAGGCCGAGTGGGCCTTCACGGCGGAGATGCACTACTACCGCGCGCACCACCTGGAGGGCAGCGACGCCGCGGCGCTTGCGGGTCTGCGCGCGCGCTGCGCCGAGGTGCTGCATGCCTCGCTGCCGCCCCGCGCCGCGCGCGCCCTGTCGCTGGACGCGCTGACGGCGGCCATGCTTGGCGCGCTGCGTTTCAGCCTGTACCCCGATGTGCTGGCCACGCTCACGTTGCTGCGCGCGCGCGGTTTCAGACTGGTGGTGGTGAGTAACTGGGACGTCTCGCTGGCTTCCACGCTCGATGCCCTTGGCCTGGCCGGTGTGCTCGACGCCGTCATCACCTCCGCTGGGGTCGGCTCCGCCAAGCCTGCTCCCGAGGTCTTCCACGCCGCGCTTGCGCTGATCGGTGTTTCAGCGCGCGAGGCGCTGCACGTCGGCGATGACCCGCGCCTAGATGTGGCGGGTGCGCAGGCCGCGGGGGTGCTGCCGGTGCTGCTGCGCCGTGGTCCAAGGCCGGCAGCAGGGTCGGCCGCGGGGTCGGCGTCATGGTCGCCAGCGCAGGGCATGCCGGCGGGCGTGACTACGATCTCCTCGCTTGCCGATCTTCCTCGGCTCCTCTGAGCATGGAATCCGGACCTCGTTCATGGCGTCCCTGGACCGCCCCCGCTGCGCTGCTGGCTGGCGTGGTACTCGCTGCCGTCGGTGGGCTCATCATCGACGTCCCCGCGGCGTTGTTCTTCGGCGTGAAGATCAGCAGCGCCAGCAAGCTGCCGCCGGGCCTTGAGATCCTCAACACCGCCGTGCAGGACGTGGCCTTCGTTGGCGCCGTCGTCATCTTCGCGCAGCTGGGGGGGCGCAAGTTTGCGACGTGGCAGATCGGCCTGCGCCCGATCGGGCTGTGGCGCGCGGTCGGCGCCGTGCTGCTCACCGTCGTGGTGTTCTTCATCTTCACCGGCATCTGGTCGGCGGCCATGGAAGTGAGCACCAAGGAGAAGCTCCTCGAACAGCTGGGCGCCAACGAAAGCACGCTGCTGCTGCTCGCCAGCGCCGTGCTGACCTGCGTGGTGGCGCCCGTCTGCGAGGAGATCCTCTTCCGCGGCTACATTTTCGCGGCGCTCTCCAACTGGCACGGCTGGCTGCTGGCGGCGATCCTCACGGGCCTCGTGTTCGGTGGCGTGCACGTCGGCTCGGCGCCGGTGGTGGACCTCGTGCCCCTGGCCTTCCTGGGCTTCGCGCTGTGCGT
>DATBPO010000170.1:0-9910 GCA_036561265.1 Solirubrobacteraceae bacterium
AACGGCTGTTGGCCTCAGTGGCGCGCTGCCCGGCGCTGCGCTGGCTGCCGATGCTCCCGCCACTACCGGCGCCGGGGAAGAAACGCCCCCGCCTGCCACCGAGACCACTACCACCTCCTCGGCACAGCCCACGCCGCAGGCCGGGGCGAGCGAACCGACCACCACCACCTCAACCACCGTCACCGAATCCACGACGACTGCCGCGCCCGTGCCCAGCTCGGCGCCGGCACCCGCGCCGCCCGCCCAGCCGGCGCCTGCGGGGGCTCCCTCGGGCGCTGGTGAAACCGGCGCTCCCAAGGTCGTCACGCTGCGCAAGCAGCAGTCCGCGCCTGCCAAACGCCCGCGCAAGGGCTCCCGCGCCGGCGGCAAGCTTGTTGGCACCGTCAAGGGCGGCGCCAAAGGCGTCCCGGGGCAGGCCGGCGGGGCGGGCGGCGCGGGTGGACCGAGCACAGTGCCAGCGGGTACTCCCAACGGTGTCGCGCCGCCGCCGCTAGCCGTCGCCGGGCAGACAGGCACGCTCGCCTCCCTGCTCGGATCCTCCGCCGTCTCCGCCCAGGCCCTCTCCTACTACCGCGTCCCCCTCTTCCTGCTGCCCATCCACCAGGCCGCCGGCATCCAATACGACGTCCCCTGGCAGATCCTCGCCGCCATCAATGAGGTCGAGACCAACTACGGCACCGACCTCAACGTCTCCACCGCCGGCGCCGTCGGCTGGATGCAGTTCATGCCCACCACCTGGCTGCAATACGGCGTCGACGCCGTGGGTGCCGGCTACGCCGACCCCTACAACCCCGTCGATGCCATCTTCGCCGCCGCGCGCTACCTGCATGCGGCCGGGGCCTCCAGCAACATCCACACAGCGATCCTTGCCTACAACCACTCCGAGGCCTACGTCAGCTCCGTGCTGCTGCGCGCCAAGCTGATCGCCGCCTACCCCCAGTCGGTCATCGCCACTTTGACCGGCCTTACCCAGGGCAGCCTGCCGGTGGCCGGCGCCCACCTGGCCCAGGACTCAGGGGCTCCCCTACCCACCGTCGCCAGCGCCACCGCCGGTGCTACGCCGCTCGCGCCGTATGTCAATGCGGGTGGTGGTGGGTCCAACGGCTCCCCCGCGAGCGGCGCCACGCTAGGGGTCGCGCCGGGGACGGCGCCTGCGAGTCCCGCCGACACCGTGCAGGTCCCCACCAGCCTCGCCACCGCGCCCGCGCCTTTCGCCGCTGCCAAGAAGGCTGCCGCGTCGAGGCACCACACCGAAACGCTGCGCTTCGCCGATCTGCTGGCCCCCGTCGGCGCGCCTGTTACGGCCGTACAGGATGGGCGCATCATCAAGCTCGGACACACCCACAGGCTCGGCAACTACCTGGCGCTGCGCGACATCTACGGCGATGTCTTCACCTATGCGGGCATGGGCAGCATCGCTCCGAACTATCCCGTGGCCAGACATCCGCGTAAAGCCAAGCAGGCTGGCGTGGCGGTCACTCCGCCCGTGCACGAACCCGCTCCCACGAAGCCTGCCAGCGCCGGACGCCAGCCAACCACGCTGCACGTCAGCAAGCATTCGGCTCCACCGGTCGGCGCCGATGAAGCCCAGAGCAGCGGCGAAGGCCCAACTCAGAACGCCGGCGAAGGCGCCGAAGAATCTCCAGTGTCCGCGCCGCCGCCCGGTATGGCCCGTGTTCGCCTCTACGCCCACCCCGACAACCCAGTTGCGCGAGTCGCTGCGACGCGCGCGGCTGTGCAGGGATCGGGCGGGGAGGGCCACGGCGGCAAATGGCGTCCCCTGCGGCTCGGCTCCGTCGTTTCACAGGGCACCATTCTGGGTCACCTCAGCAAAACTCCCATGGCCGCCGGCGCCGCCACCGGCTCCCAGGCGAGTGCTCCGAGCAATTCGGCCTCGCCGCTGCAGGGCTGGGTCGGCGCGCATGTCAGCGTTCCCGTCAGCGCGCAGAGCGCGCGGCTGCGCTTTGCCATCCGCCCCGCCGGCGACAGCGCCACGATCGACCCCCGCCCGATCCTCGCCAACTGGCGCCAGCTCGACACAGCTCTTCACCCCAAGGGCGCGCGCAAGGACGTCAACCTGCTGGGCTCCACCGTCGCCCAGGTCTTCCTCATGAGTCAGGGCGAACTTGAGCGAACCGTGCTCTCCGACCCCGGCATCACCATCTATGAATGCGGCCGCCAGGACATCGCCTCCGGCGCCATCGACGGCCGCGTGCTCGCTGTGCTCGAGTTCCTCTCCCGCAGCGGGCTGAAGCCGACCGTCAGCGCTCTGCGCTGCGGGCACAGCGAGATGACCACCTCCGGCAATGTCTCCGAGCACTGGTTCGGCGACGCCGTGGACATCTCTGAAATCAACGGCGTGCCGATCGCTGGGCACCAGGGGGCAGGCTCGATCACCGACGTCACCATCCGCGCGCTGCTCACCCTCCAGGGCCGCTTCGTGCCTCACCAGATCATCAGCCTCATGCAGTACCCCGAAGCCGCCAACACGCTCGCGCTACCCGACCACTGGAACCACATCCACGTCGGCTTCCATCCCGAGCCCGGCACGCTCGCGCCGAGCGTCGGACCCGGGGCGAGCGTCGCTCCCGCCACGGGCACCGCAGCAGGCACAGCCGCCGCCGCGCACTCCGCCGGCGCTGGTCAGACCGCGCCCTCGCCGCAGAGTGCCGCCGGCCCCGTCACCGTCACCGGTGACCTCACTGCTGCGCAGTGGAACGAACTCGTCGCCCGCATCGGCTCGCTGCAGGCGCCCACCGTCTCTGCCAAGCCGAGCTCCGCTGCCATCCGCGACCCCCAGGCCGCCGCCACCAACCGCGACCTGGGGGCTCGGGCGCTGCCCGCAAGCGGCGCCGAAGAATAGATCGCCCGAACCTGCGAGATTCAGGGGCGGCCGTAGCCGCCCCCCAGTCGTTTCCCTACTGAGCGCCGCCCGGGGCCGCACCTGCCGGTCGCGGTGGTCGCGGGAACGCGCTGCGCAGCACGCTCTGGCACTTTGCGCTCGCCGCCTTGAACGCGGGACTCGCCGTGTTGAGGCCCTTCGTGCTGAACACCGGGCCTGTGCCCGAGGTGTCCGGAGTGGGCAGCTTCACGCCGTTGCTGCGCATACACGCCGCAAACGCCGTTAGCGCCTTGCGGAAGGTCGGGTTGCCGAAGCGCCGCTTTGCTGCCTGGCCACCTGGGTCAAAGGCACGTCCCGGACCGCCGCACTTCTTCATCGCCGCCTGCAGCTGCGCGCGCGTCACGCCCTTGGGTAGCTGCCGCGCGCCGGCCGCACCGCCCAGCCCCAGCGGACTCTGGCCCGGAGTCGGCGCCGGCAGCGTCACGCCGTTCTTCTGCAGGCATTCGCGCAGCGCCGCGAAGCGCCCCGGCGAGCGGTTCGGCGTGGTGTATGTCTTGGTAGCGCTCGCGCTCGAGTTGGCGCTTGCATTCGTGGCGCTCGCGCTCGTGCTTGTGCTCGAAGAGCCGCCACAGGCCGCCAGGCCCACGCATGCCAGCAGCGCGACCGTCGCGCTCGCCGGCAGCAGTGGCTTGCGGATGTGAGTGTTCGTTACAGGCATCGTCTTCCTTTTTTCGACTACTTACCAAAGAGTGGTGGCACGGGTGATTCGCCTCCGCCGGAGGGCCTGTTGGGGGAGGATCTTTCTGTGTTCCTGCCTGACGAGGGTCCGGAGAATGCTCCGCCGCTACCGAAACCGCCGCCGCGGCGCACGAGGATACCCGTGGGCATTTCGTTCTTCTCGACCTCAACCCCCGCGATGAAGCCGCTGATGCCGACGAGGATGGCAAATAACAGGGCTGTCAGTGGCGTCAACAAGCGCCGGCGCGGGCGCCTGCGGATCGGCTCGGGCTCGTGAACGTCGTCCCGCTCCTCCAACGTGTCGTCCTCCCACGTCTGCTCTGCTGTAACTGGCTCACTCATGTCGTAACGCCTCGATCGGTCTTAGGCCGGCGGCACGGCCGGCGGGGTAGGTGCCAAAGAACAGGCCCGTGGCGACGGCCGCACTGAAGGCCAGCGGGATGCTGTAGCCGGCGATCACAGGCTGCACGCCGGCGATTTCAAACTGTGTTCCTAATACGCCCACGATCAGGCCCAAGAGGCCGCCAATTGTGGATACCAGCACCGCCTCCATCAGGAACTGTCCCAGGATGTCGCTGTGGCGTGCGCCGATCGCCTTGCGGATGCCGATCTCACGCGTGCGCTCAGTCACGCTCACCAGCATGATATTCATCACGCCGATGCCGCCCACTAGCAGCGAGATGGCGGCCACCTCGCCCAGCAGCGTTGTGAACACGTTGCTCGTTGAGCTCGACGCTTCGAGGATCGAGCCCTGGTTGATGATGTTGAAGCCAGGATTCGCCGCCGTGGTACCGAGCTGCTGCTGCAGGATGGCGCTGACCTCGCCTTCCGCCGCGTTCAGCTTGCCCTGATTCGCTGCCTGCACCGTAATCGAGTCGATGGCACCGTAGCCCGTGAGCTTGTCCTGCACCGTGCTGATCGGCGCCATCGCCACGTCGTCCTGGTTCAGCGCCCCGCTCGCGCCCTTGGACTTCGTCACGCCGATCACCTGGAAGGAGCTGCCGTTGATCTGGATCGACTGACCCACCGGATTCGCGCCGGGAAAAAGGTTTTCCGCCACGGTCGGTCCGATCACCACCACTGCGCTGTGGTTCGTTACGTCGGCGGCGCTGAACGGCGCACCCGCCGCTAGCTCATAGTCGTGCGTCGTCAGGTAGGACGGCGTCGTGCCCACAAACGTTGAGGGGGAGTAGCTCGTGCCGCCTGCCACCAGCGTGGCGCTCGCGGCATTCACCACCGGCGCCGCGCTCTTCACGTCGGGCGCCTGGTTGGGGTCCTGCAGCGCGAGCGCTGCCTTTTCGGTGAGCGGCGGCGTCGCCACACTCGCCCGTGCGCCCCCGCGCTGAAAGCCGCGTGTCACCAGCAGCACATTCGTGCCCAGGCTCTCGATGCGCTTCTGAACCGTCTGCGAAGAGCCATTGCCAACGGCGATCAACACGATCACCGACGCCACTCCGATGCCCAGGCCGAGGATCGTCAGCGAACTGCGTAGGCGGTTGGCCAGCAGGCCATCCACCGCGATCCGCAGCGTCTCCAGGCCGATCATCGCTGTGCCCCGCCCGTCGCCGACGTATGGCGCGACTTCTGCGCGTGCACTCCCGGCGGCGGTGCCTCCAGCTGGCCCGTGCGGCTGTCCTCGATGATCTCGCCGTCGCTCAGCCTGATGACGCGCTTCGCCTGTGCCGCCACATCGGGCTCGTGCGTGATCAGTACCACCGTGCGGCCCTCGCCGTTCAGCCGCGCGAAGATGCGCAGCACGTCCTCGGTCGAGCGCGAGTCCAGGTTGCCCGTAGGCTCATCTGCCAGGATCAGCGAGGGGTTGGTGACGATCGCCCTTGCCACGGCGACGCGCTGCTGCTGGCCGCCCGAGAGCTCCGAGGGCAGGTGCTCCAGGCGGTTGTTCATGCCCATCGACGCCAAAGCCTCTTCTGCGCGGCGGCGGCGCTCACCGCGGCTTAGGCCGGCGTAGGCCAGCGGCAGTTCCACGTTTGCCAGCGCGCGTGTGCGCGGAATCAGGTTGTAGCTCTGGAAAACGAAGCCGATCCTGCTGTTACGCACGTCTGCCAGTTCGTCCTCATCGTGGTCGCGCACATCCATGCCGTCCAGCAGGTAGCGGCCGCTGCTGGGCACGTCCAGGCAGCCCAGGATGTTCATCAGCGTGCTCTTGCCGCTGCCCGAGCTGCCCATGATCGCCACGAAGTCGCCGCGCTCGATTCGCAGGGTCACTCCGCGCAACGCGTGCACCTTGATCTCACCCAGGGTGAAAACCTTGGTGAGGTCACTCACATCGATAACAGGGCTACGCGCGCGATGAGCCATCAACCGGCCCCTCCCCCTCCAAAAAATCTTACCCCGCCGCCACCGCCCAGGCCGCCGCCCCCACCGAGGCCACCGGCCCGCCCGCCGAAGGCACCCGCTGGCGCGCCGGTACCCAGCGATGCGCCCGTGGCGATCGGCACCAGTACCTGCTCGCCCGGGGTTACGCCGCTCAGGATCTGTGTCACGCTGTCGCCCACCAGGCCCGTCACCACCGGCACACGCACCGGCTTTCCATTGCGCAACACCGTCACCGCCTGTGTTTCCCCCCGTCCGGAGATCGCGCTGCTCGTGACGTTCACCGCGTTTTCCACCTGTTCCACCACGATCTGCGCGGAGGCCGTCATACCGGGGCGCAGGCCGCCCGCGCTCTGCTCTAGGCTGAGGGTTACGTCGTAACTGACGACGCCGTTCTTGGTAGTTGACAGCAGCGCGCTCGATATCACCCTGGCCGCCAGCTTTTCACTTGGCAGGGCATTAACCGTGACGGTTGCCGGCTGGCCCACCTTCACCTTGGCTATATCCGACTCGCTCATTGGCACCACCACGTGCATACTGCTCGTGTTCACCAGTACCACAAAGCCCGAAGCAGACTTTCCAGACACCGCTTCACCCGGGTCCTGGGAGGCGATCGAGGCCACGGTTCCGTCTGCCGGCGCGTACAGCTTCGTATTCGCCAGCGCTTCTTCGGCGCTCACCACATTGGCTCTCGCGCTTTCCACTGACGCCTCGTCTCCCGCCACATTTGCGGCCTTCGCCTGTGGGGACTGGGCGGGCTGCGCGGAGGTCGAGCCGGGGGTCGATTTCGATTTTGATTTCGGTTCACTCGCTTCGGTGCTTTCGCTGTTCGCCGCGTCCAGCCGGTCCTCCGCGGCGCGCAGATTGTCTTGCGCCACCGCCAGGTTGCGCTGTGCGGCATCGGGGTTGAGTTCGGCCAAGAGGCGGCCCTCCAGCACGTGCTCGCCCACGTGCACATACACCGCGGCCAGCGTGCCGGCGGTCTTGAAGTTCACACTGCTTTCGCCCACCGCCGCGAGGGCGCCGCTGGCGGAGACGGTCGACTGCACAACGCCGCGCCCCACGGTGGCGGTGCGTGTGGGGGATGCCGACTGCGCCGGCGGGCCCACGACGAGGAACGCCGCGACGCCGGCGAGGATGCACAGTGCCACCAGTATGTAGAGGAGCCAGGGAGCCCCCGCGCGCTCGGTCATGCTTGTCCGGTCATTCTGGCCGTTACGTATAACCCCCGCTCCGTAAGGCGCGATAAAGGATATGTCAAGGGCGTCTTACTTCTCGCCCTACAGTCCGCCCACGGTCACGGCGACGAGGATCAACGAGAGCGTCGATGTCACTGCGACTGTCACCGCCGCGGCGCCGTCGAACAGTCCCCGGCTGCGGTGCTCGCCCATCACCCGCGTCGAGCGCGAAAGGCGCCAGATGAAGAAGAGGTTGATTGGTAGCAACAGACCGTTGACCACCTGCACGCCGACGAGCAGATCGATCACGGGCAGCCCCGGGATGACGGCTACCGCTGTGGCTATGGCGATCATGCCCGTTATGACCCCCACGAACACCGGTGCCTCCTCGCGGCGGCGGCCCACGCCCTTTTCGTAGCCCAGCGACTCGGAGACCACATAGGAGGTTGCGATCGGCAGGATCGCCGCGGCGAGCAGGCTCGCGCCGAGCAGGCCGATGCCGAATAGCACCTCCGCGTAGCTGCCCGCGAAGGGCGCCAGCGCCTTGGCCGCGTCGGTGGCCGAGCCGATGTTGTGGATGCCGTGCGTGTACAGCGTTGCGCCGGTGGCGATGATGATGAAGGCCGCGATGATGTTGGCGAACACCGCGCCCAGCGATGCCTCGCGCTCCTCGTGCGCCAGGTCCTCCTCGCGCGCGCCGCGCTCCACTACCGCCGACTGCAGATACAACTGCATATAGGGAGTGATGGTGGTCCCCGCCGTCGCCACCACGAGCAGCAGGTAGGTGGAGTTGGTCTGGATGTGCGGCGCAACGATGGCCTTGCCCACTTCGGCCCAGTCGGGGTGCGCGAGGATCGCCGCTATGGGGTAGGCGAAGAACGGCAGTGTCAGCCAAATGAAGACCCGCTCGGCCGAGCGGTAGCTGCCGCGCACGATGATCAGCCAGATGCCGATGGCCGCGATCGGCACAGTCAGCTGTGCGGGGATGCCCGCGAGGCTCAGCGCCGCGCCGACGCCTACGAAGTCCGAGATGCAGATGCCCATGTTGGCGATCACCACGGCGCTCGTGGCGAGCACCGACCAGCGGATGCCGTACTCCTCGCGCACGAGATCCGCGAGGCCCTTGCCGGTGACGACGCCCATGCGCGCCGCAAGGCGCTGGACGATCACGAGCGAGATCGTGATCAGCACCATCAGCCACAAAAGGCCATAGCCGTACTTGGCGCCCACCGAGGAGTACGTGGCGATGCCGCCCGCATCGTTGCCGGCGTTTGCCGCTATTAAGCCGGGGCCGAGCAGGCCCAGCAGCGCGAACAGGCGGACCTTGGCGGGGCTAAGGCGTGCAGGCAGACGCGCTCGGCCACGACTGGCCGAACGGATACGACGCATGACCGACGGTACTCGGACCGCCATCCAACTGCCCAACCGGAGCGCTCACGCGCGGCAGTCTATTCAGTCCTCGCCGAGGAGACCGAAACGGCGGCGCCAGCCGCGCGGCAGCATCGCCTCGAGCACATCGTCAACAGTCACAACTCCCACCATCCGCTCTTCGTCATCGACGACAGGTACGCAGGTGAGGTTGTAGTCGGCCATCAACCGCGCGACCTCCTCGAAGGGGGCGTCGGGGCGCAGCGTGGGGAGGTCGTGCTTCACCAGTTCCTCCAGCTGCTGCTGCGGCGAGGCGCGGACGAGCGCAGTGATGGGGACGCTGCCGTCGAGGTCGCCCTCGGGGGAGCTCACGAACACGGCGGTCAGCACCTCCGGCTCGATCTTGCTCGCGCGCACCGCGTCGAGCGCATTCGTGACCGTCGTGGTGCGGCGCAAAGAGATGAAGTCGGGGCTCATCAGACCGCCTGCCTCCGCGGGGTCGTAGCCGAGCAGCGTGCGTACCTTGATGCGCTGGCTCACCGGCAGCATCGCTAGTACCGCCTCGCGCCGCTCCTCCTCCAGCTCGCCCATCACGTCGGCGGCGTCATCGGGGGCCATGCGCGAGAGGATCTCTGCCACCTGCGCATCACTGCGATCCTCCAGGAACTCGCGCTGGTGGTGGTCGTCGAGCTCCTCGAACACATCCGCCTCCAGCTCGCGGTCATCGGCGCCGACGGCCTGGATGATCTCCTCACCCTGGCGCCGCGAGGCTGCCTCCACGAGATCGGCGATCTGCGCCGGGTGAAGCTTGGCGAGCTTGGGGTGGGGGATGCGCAAGCGCAGCGTGGGCACGTGGCCGACGAACGGCTCGACGCTCGCCCAATCCAGGAACTCGCCCGTGGCGATGCGCTCGCCCAGGGGCTTTGGCAACAGGCGCCGCAGCCCGCCGCGCGGACCCGTGTCGACGCCCACCACACGCCAGGCGCCGGCGAGGTGCGCGAGCTCGATCTCATTCGCCCGTACGAGGCGCGCGCCGTCGAGGTTGATCAGCTGGCGATCCAGCACGTCGCGCTTGAGCAACACCTCCTCGCTGCGGCGCTCGAAGCGGCGCAGATCGAGCTTGGCCTTGCGCAGCACCACGCCATGCGGCCCGATATCCGAGACGCGGTCGATGCCCAGGTAGGACGTGCGCCCTGCCACCGTCACGAGGAAGCCCGTGATCGGCGGATAACCCACCCCGCCGAGGCGCACGATGATGTCGTTGACCTTCCCCAGCCGCTCGCCGTCGCTGTCGCGCAGCGCGCTGCCCACCACCGAGGAGAGGTGCAGAATCGGCGGCGCCTCTGCCTGCTGGACCTTCACCGTGAACATGCTATGCCCCCGCGCGCTGGGGCGCAGCCGGCGGGAGTCGCGAAGCGCAGGGAGGGAGGAGGAGGGGGTGGGGGTTGGT
>DATBPO010000171.1:0-4007 GCA_036561265.1 Solirubrobacteraceae bacterium
CGGCGAGGATGCTCTCGTCCAACATTCGGCTGCCCAGGTCGACAGCTCTCGCGACCGTGTAGGTGAAATAAGGGTGAGGAGGGGATTGACCTCTCCAATTGACCTGTATCAGGGCATCAAGTTCTGCGCGCAGTCGGCGACTGGCATTCTTGCGGAAGGCCTTTAGAGTCTCGCGCTTCACCGGCTCGACCTCATCGCGCTGCGGCTCCCAGAAGCATGCCTTCGCTAGCGCGCATACCAGAAGAGCACGGCGATGATAGGTCAGCCAGTCTGCCATCTCAGGATCGGCAGGATGCACCGGATCGAGGCGCCTGGCATCGCTACGCAGAAGAGACGGCAGATTCTCAGCCAAAGCGTTGCGCACGGCCGGGTATACCCAGCGTGGCTCTGCTGTCATCAGATCAAGTAGCGCCTCGAAGCTGCGAACCGAGCTGCACGAGAAGTGCTTATGTCTACCCTTGGCCGGAGCGCTCCCGAATCCGTGAGGATCCGAGCGCAGCGCATCGCGATAGCCACTGTCCTGCCAGAGTTTGGAGAGGAGAGTCGCGGCTACAACGGCCAACTGTGAAGCGGACGCCTCATGTGACTGCCAGTGAATATCGGGGTTGGGCATACAGGGCGGTTCCGTTAGCGGAAACTGTCTGATGCTACGGATAATCCCGCTTCTCAGCCGAACGATGCATGAGTTATTGCACGCACCAAGCAGCTTGGCGCCTCAGCGCCCCTGCGCGGCGGCCCGCTGCTTCTCGGGCAGCGCCGGCAGCTTGACCGGCGCGGCGTGCATGGTGCGCAGGCGCACGTCTTTCCAGGAGAGCCCCTCGTTGACGAGCGCGGGCATCCCCATGAGCACGGCGGTGAGCAGCTCGACGACCTGCAGGATGATGCCGTAGGCGAGAGCTTCGGGAGTGGAGACGTGGTAGGCCCCGGCGAGCACCGCCACACAGGCCGCCTGGAAGACGCCGATGTTGGCGGGCGTGGCGGGCACGACGGCGGTGACATTGACGGCGAAGAGCACCGCGGCGGCGCCGGCAACGCCAACGTGGTGGTCGAGGCCGAGAGCCATGAGCAACAGCCAGCAGGACATCCACTGCAAGCCCCAAGCACCAAGCTGGGAGGCGGTGGCGATACCGGCCTGGCGGGGATGGCGAAAGACGCGCAACCCCGCGCGGACGCGCACGAGCGAGCGGCGCAGGCCGGCTAGGAGCGTCTGCAAGCGTGCGGAGCGCGAGATGGCGGCGCGCGGCACGAGCGCGGGCGCAAGCAGCACAACGGCGAGCACGCTGAGCGGCGCGAGCGCAGCGGCGATGAGCGCCCCATGATGGCCATTGAGCAGATCGACGTTGGAGAACATGGCGACGCCGAGAATGCAGAGCGCGAGGAGGTTCAAGAGCGTCTGCGAGACCATGGTGCCGAGCACGACGGGGAGCGTCTCGCGCGCGCGCCCCAGGCGCCGGGCGACGATGAGCGCACGCGAAGGCTCTCCCAGCCGCGCGGGCAGCGTGGCGGACATGAGCACGCCGATGAAGGTCCCCTGCATGGCATCGCGCCGCCGCGCGCGCCGCCAGGTGGGGGCGACGCTGAGAATGGCGTACCAGGCGAAGCCGCGGGCGACCATGGAGGCGCACATCAGCGCGAGTCCGGCGACGAGCAGGCCGGGACTGGAGGCGAGCAGGCTGGCGAGCACCTGATCGACGCCGATGTGCGAGAGAGCGAGCAGCGCCAGGGCGAGCCCGGCGAGCGAGATGCCAAGCAGGCCGAGGCGTCGAAGAAGGGAGAGGAGGGGGCCGCGTGCTGGTGTGGCCGGCGCGGGTTCCAGGGAGGGAAGGCGTCGCGCACGCACGGAGGGCCGCAGATCGGCGGGCGAGAGGCCGTGACGGACCATGAGGCGGTGAAGACCGGGGCGCGGGGCGCCGACGGCGATGGCCTGCTCGTAGACGTCGGCGACCTCGGCGGCGACGTGGGGCCAGGCAAAGCGCTCGGCACGCTCGCGCGCAGCGACCGCCATCGCGTGGCGACGCGCCGGCTCGAGCGCCATCTGACGCAGAGCCTCGGCCAAGGCGAGGGCATCGCCGGGCGCCGTGAGCAGCCCGTCGGTGTCGTGGCGCACGACGTCGCGGTAGCCGGGGATGTCGGAGGCGACGACGGGGACGGCGGCGGCGAAGGCCTCGGTGAGGACCATGCCGAAGCTCTCGCCGTGCAGTGAGGGCGCGCAGAGCACGTCGGCACCGGCGAGCTGGGCGCTCTTCTCGGCGTCGGAGACTTTGCCAAGGGCTTCCACGCCGCGGGCGTCGAGGAGCAGCGGGGCGACGTCCTCGGGAGCGGGGCCGACGAGGGTGAGGGTGGCGGGGATGTGGTCGCGCAGCGCCTCGAAGGCGCGCAGCAGCACGGGCAGGCCCTTGCGTTCAACCGCCTGCCCGACGAATAGGATCCGCAGCGCCGGCTCCCCGTCGTGATAGCCGGGCGGCGGGGCGAGCGAAACCGGTGGGGCGAGCGGGGCGGGCGGATCCCAATCCCCCATCGCGTCGCGCGCGAGGTGCACCCCGTTGGGCACGATCCGGTAGTGCCCGCCAAAGAACCGCCGCGCGGTCCAGGCGGCAGCCTCGGAGACGGCGATGCGTGCATGCAGATGGTTCATCCGCCACCGCGCGCCGAAGGCGTTGCCGATGCCGTTGCTGAGGGCGTTCTCTGAGTAGCTGTGAAAGGTGCCGACGAGCGGGATTCCGCGCGTGCTGCAGAGCGCGTCCCAGCTGATCAGCGGCGCGATCGGCTCGTGGATGTGCACGACGTCATAGCCCCCCTCGCGCAGCTCGCGGCGCATGCGCAGCACCGCTCCGGGCCAGTAGGCGAGGTTGGAGACGGCGCCGTTGGCGGGCCACCCGAGGGTGCGTCCCAACCGGATCAGCTCCGCCGGCGGCTCGATCGTCTGCGGGCGCACGCCGTGATGCAGCCGCCGCGCGAGGGCATCGTCGGGGTCCCAGGGTGCAAGCACGCGGGGCTCATGGCCGGCGCCAGCCAGCTCCGCGGCGAGCGCCTCGATATGTCGAGTGACACCGCCGGGGTAGGTCCAGGAGTACGGCGAGACGAGTGCGATGCGCACGTATAAGACTGTAGCCTCTGTGGAGGAGGGTGCGCAGTCGACCGCACTGCGGGCATCCCCCGTGCGGGGGCAGGTAGGCCGGCGCGCCACGCCCCTATATCTTTGGTCAAGCCATGAGCGAGCGACATTTCGTCAAGTACACCTTCCTGAAGCTCGATCGGGCGTGGCGGCGCCTGGATTCCGCGCAGCGTGCAGAGCACAAGCGCGAGTTCATGGCGGCCTGCGAAGACTTCGCCGACGGCCACCTGCTGCAGAGCTTCTCGCTGGTGGGCACGCGCGGCGATGCGGAGCTGCTGCTAATCAGCGAGGCCAAGAACCTCGATCGCATCCACGAGCTGCACGTGGTGCTGGGGCAGAGCGGGCTGATGCAGTGGGCGGACACCCCGTACTCCTTCCTGGGCATGCGCAAGTCATCCGAATACAGCGAAGACGAGCGCACCACCCCCCGCGGCTTCCGCGGCAAGTACGTGTTCGTATACCCCTTCGTCAAGTCGCGCGAGTGGTACGGGCTGCCCGCGGATGAGCGCTGGCGGATCATGCAGGGCCACATCACGGTGGGCCGCGAATACCCGGGCGTGGACAACCACACGACCTACTCCTTCGGCCTCGACGACCAGGAGTTCGTGGTGGCCTTCGACACCGACGATGTCGGCACGTTCCTCGATCTCGTGCAGCGACTGCGCACGACGGAGGCCTCGCGCTACACGATGCGCGACACCCCGAGCTTTACGTGCCTGCGGATGTCGCTTGAGCGCGCGCTGAACGCACTCGACGGCGAGCCGCTCGCAGCGAGCGCGCTAGAGGGCCTCGGCGCTGCCTGAAAAGGGCCTCACCCACCTGCGCCGCGCAGACCCGATCCTGGCGGAGTTGATCGCGCAGGTCGCCCCCAGGGGTCTGGGCAACGCGCGCG
>DATBPO010000172.1:0-8951 GCA_036561265.1 Solirubrobacteraceae bacterium
TGGCGCTGAAGAGCAGCCGATCCCAGCGCACCTGAGGTGCGGTGCGCGCGAGGGCGCGCACCTGGGAGCGCTCCTCGGGCGTGGCGATCGCCTCGAGCACCCCATCGGGCAGCGGCTCGTTGGGCTCGGCGTCGATGCCGAGCGCAAGCAGGTCACTCGCACGGGCCACCGCACACGCGCGGTAGCCGTGGCAGTGAGTGATGCTCCCCACGATGCCGGCAGGCCAGAGAGGCTCGCCGCGGGCTCCGCTGAGGATGGGCAACGGCGGCAGACCCAACTCCGCAAGCGCCTTGCGCGCGCAGGCTCGGGCGGTCGCAAACTCTCGGCGGCGCTTCTCGACGGCCTCACCGAGGACGGCCTCCTCCGCTGGGAACAGCACGATATCCAAGGGATCGCTGCGAGCCTCCACGGCGGCTACTGCAGCGGGCAGGATCTCGGCGATCATCTCAGCTCGCGACGGACAGGATCTCAGAGGCCATCTCAGCCCGCAACTGGCAAGGTCTCAGGGGTCATTTCAGCTCGCCACAGGCAGTATCCGACGCGGCACCTCGCGCGAGCGGCCACGACGAGCCCGCTCGCGGGGGTAGCCCAGCGAGACCTCCTCGAACCTGACACCATTGTGCCAGGTGGTGCGGGGAATGTGGAGATGTCCATAAACCACAGCCGTGGCTCCGAAGCGAAGGTGCCAATCGGCAGTCAGCTTGGTGCCACACCACTGTGCGAACTCCGGATGCCAGAGCACGCGGGTGGGCTCGTCGATGAGTGGAAAGTGATTGACGAGAACGGTTGGAATGTGCGTGTCGCGCTCGGCGAGGCGAAGTTCGGTATAGCGCACCCTGGCTTCACACCACGCGCCCCTGCTGGGGTAGGGGTCGGGGTGCAGCAGGAACTCGTCGCCGCAGACCACCCCCGCTGCATGGGCACGCGCGAGCGCGGCCGTCTTGGTGGGAGCGATGTTGAGCCCGAATGTGTAGTCGTAGAGCAGGAACAGGGGCGCAACCGTCGCCGCACCTTCCCGACCCTCCCACACTGGATAGGGGTCCTCGGGCGTGAGAACACCCAGGCGCCTACAGCTCTCCACCAGAAATCTGTAACGCGGCTCGCCGCGCAGCTCCGTGGGGTCCTGCGGCAGTGTCCAGAGGTCATGGTTTCCAGGGACCCAGATCACCGTGGCAAAGCGCTCGCGCAACAGGTTCAACGTCCATTCGACGTCCTCGATAGCCTCGCTTACGTCCCCGCAGACGATCAGCCAGTCGGCTTGTGATTGAGGCCGCAGGCGCTCCACGATGCGGCGATTCTCGGGGTGGCCTACGTGCAGGTCGCTGACGGCGAACAGAGCTCCATCCGCAACGCCGGGGACGGCCATGGGCGGCGATGATACAGCGAGCGAAGGCCCGTCACCTTTTTCGCCCCGGCGCCGATGGCGAGGATGATCTTTTCGGGAGACTCATAGAGACGTCCGCCTCTCGGAAGGCTGACAGTGAGGTCTGCCCTCCAGAGGCCGATAGGGACCTCCGCCCTTGGGAGACCCGATAGAGACGTCCGATATGGACCTTGACAAGCCTCCCCGACACATGTAGCGTGAGGTTCTCAGAGATGGGGCGCTTGGCAACATGGCGCCTGAATGGGCGATTGACGTCCACGGCGTCACGGTAGCGGCGCCTGTGGGTGTTTTCACTGGAGGGGTTGAGTATGGGTATTGGCGTGCTTTGCAAGCGTGCTTTCTCGCAGCGTAGGTTCGTGCAGGGTCTGCTGGTCTTTTCGACGGTGACGCTCGGAACCGCGGCGGGCCTGGCATCATCGGGCGCGGCATCGCTGCCGTCAAGAAGCGCGGCGCCCGTCGCCGTCGCAGCCAGGACGTTGTCACTGCATCTGACCTCCAGCATGCATCTCGTCGGCCGCCCCACACACGTTCTCAACGAGCAGGGCACCATCAGCGGCACACTGTCCGGCACGGCGTATTCTCGCAGCACCGCCATTTCCACAACGCAGGGAACGGCCACGTTCACCTTCAACACGAAGGGCGGCTCGCTGATCGGCGAAGCCGCTACCCACGGTCGCATCGTGGGGGCCATGGTGTACTTCACGGGCACGGCGAAAATCACCAAGGGAACCGGCACCTGGGCGCGTGCGCGGGGCTCCAGTCTGCAGTACACCGGCACCATGAATCGGCAGAACTTCCGTGTCACACAACACATAAGCGGCAGTATCAAATACTGATGGCGACGCTCAGACACGAAGGGGCGACGCGACCTCGGGCACGCCACGTCGCCCTGTTGGCTGCGCTTGCGCTCCTATGCCTGCCCTGCACCGCGGCGCAGGCAGGCGATACAGCCAAGCTCAGGGTCACGTTCTCACCCAACCGACTGGGAGCGCACGTCACCGTCGGCATGTATCTTGAAATAGCCGGCAGCGATGGCGGGGTGCCCTCGCCGGTGACGGGCTTCGCAATGCGCCTACCGGCGGAACTGGAACTCATCGGCAGCACTCTGGGGCTCGCCATCTGCAAGCCCTCGGCCCTGGAAGAGAGCGGTCTGAGTGGCTGCTCGCCCAACGCGCTCCTGGGATCGGGCAACGCGACGGTGGCGGTACCGTTCGGGCCGGAAATCGTGCGCGAGAGCGCTCACATCGAGGCCGTGATGGGGCCGCCTGAGCAAGAACAGGTGGGGGTGCTGCTGTACGCGGAAAGCCAGATCCCGGTATTCGCCCAGCTGGTCTTCCCGGGACTACTCCTGATCGGCGCAGGCCCCGAGACGCTGGAAACGAACATACCTCCGACTCCCACCCTGCCGGGCGCCGCCGACGCGGCCATGATCAGGATGCACCTGGAAGTGGGGCCCGAACATCTGACCTACTACAAGCGGGTACACGGCAGGCAGGTGGGCTACCGCCCCACGGGAATCGCGCTGCCGCCGAAGTGCCCGCGTGGAGGCTTCCTGTTCGTGACCGACATACATTTCCAGGATGGAACCGCGCTGAGCGTGCCCTACGCGGTGCCCTGCCCAGCGGCACGCCACCACTGAAGGCCCGTCGAAAGACCGTCCACGCCGTGGACACATAGAATGCCGATGCAACGCGCGACGGAGATAGGGCACAGTGCCGTCCGTAGCGCGGGGTAGCGTTGCGAGTTGCGATATGCCCCCACTCATCACCCGCACGGAGGCCCTGAGACTGGGCGAGATCGAGGACCACGCCGAGATCGAGGCGCTGGTGGAGCGCGCCTGGGAGGCGCGCACGGAGCACTTCGGCGACTCCACCGACATGTGCTCGCTGGTCAACGCCAAGTCGGGGGGCTGCGCGGAGGACTGCGGCTTCTGTGCGCAGTCGCGCTTCGCGGAGGCCGAGACGCCGATGCACGCGATGATGGATCCCGAGCAGATCCTCGAGCACGCGCGCGCAGCGGAAGCGGCGGGGGCACACCGCTTCTGCATGGTGACCCAGGGCCAGGGCCTGTCAAAGCGCGACTTCGAGAAGATCCTGGAGGGCGCGAAGCTGGTGGCGGAGCACACCAACCTCAAGCGCTGCGCCTCGGTCGGACACATGTCCACGGCGCGCGCGAAGGCGCTGAAGGAGGCGGGCATTCAGCGGGTGCACCACAACGTGGAGACGGCGGAGAGCTACTACGACGAGGTCTCAAGCACCGTCCGCTACGAGGGTCGCCTGCGCACTATCGATGCGGTGCGCGAGGCGGGTCTTGAGACGTGCGTGGGGGGCATCCTCAACCTCGGCGAGAGCCGCGAGCAGCGCGTGGAGATGGCCTTCCAGCTGGCGGCGATAAATCCCACGAGCGTGCCAATCAACCTGCTGAACCCGCGTGCGGGCACGAAGTTCGGCGACCGCGAATACATGGACCCCTGGGAGGCCGTGAAGTGGATCGCGATCTTCCGCCTGATCCTGCCCGAAGCGCTGTTCCGCCTGTGCGGGGGACGCGTGGAGAACCTCGGTGAGCTGCAGCCACTGGCCGTGAAGGCGGGCCTCAATGGCGTGATGATGGGCAATTTCCTGACGACGCTCGGCAACGAACCCGAGACCGACCGGGCGATGTTCGAGGAGCTCGGCCTGAACGTGGCGCGCCAGCCCGACAACGGCGTCAACCCGCGGCCGGACAACCGCTCGGGGTGGCTGGATGGACAGACGCCTGATGTGGTTGAGGACTACCTGGAGTTCGATGGTCCCGTGGCGCAGGCGCCGGACGCGGGCGGCTTGAAGATCCGTCTCTGGGACCCATCGTCACAGCTGCGCTTCAAGGCCAAGGGCAAGGTGCCGGCGCGGCCAGATGGCACTCCCAATGCACGACCCCCCGGCTGGGGAGAGGAGGCCGACGCGGCCGATCCTCCTCTGCCCGCGATGGAGCCACCCATATCGGTCCCCGCGATGGAGCCTCCCGTATCGGTCCCCGCCGGTTGGGGAGATTGACACGGAAGCTGGCGCGTGATGCGGCGATGAGCGAGATCGAGGCGCGCCTGGCGGAGCTAGAGGAGCTTGGCCTGCACCGCCGCTTGCGTCTCATCAGCGGCCCCCAGGGCCCGCGGGTGCTGCTCGATGGCAAACCCGTGCTGCTGCTGTGCAGCAACAACTACCTGGGCCTGGCAGACCACCCGCGCGTGCGCGAGGCCGCAGCGGAGGCAGCGATGCGCTGGGGCGTGGGCGCGGGCGCCTCGCGGCTGGTGTCGGGAACCATGACGATCCACCGCCGCCTGGAGGAGCGCCTGGCGGAGTGGGAGGGCAGCGAGGCGTGCGTGCTGTTCGGCTCGGGCTACCTGGCCAACGTGGGCGTGATTGGCGCGCTGGCGGGCAAGGGCGACACGATCTACTCCGACGAGCTCAATCACGCGTCGATCATCGACGGCTGCCGCCTAAGCGGCGCGCAGGTGGTGGTGTATCGGCACGCCGATAGCGAGCACCTGCAGTGGTGCCTGCGCCGCCACGGCGGTCAGGGTCGGCGGCTGATCGTGAGCGACGCGGTGTTCTCGATGGACGGCGACGTGGCGCCCCTGGAGGACATCGTGGAACTGGCCCAGGAGCACGGCGCGCGCACGCTCGTGGATGAGGCCCACGCTACAGGCCTGCTCGGCCCCGGTGGCCGCGGTGCCGTGGCGGACGCGGGCCTGCAGGGCGAGGTGGACATCCTGGTTGGCACGCTGAGCAAGTCGCTGGGCTCCTATGGCGCATAC
Source organism: Solirubrobacteraceae bacterium (assembly GCA_036561265.1). Taxonomy (GTDB): domain Bacteria; phylum Actinomycetota; class Thermoleophilia; order Solirubrobacterales; family Solirubrobacteraceae; genus Palsa-744. Next base: position 5,175 of record DATBPO010000172.1, read on the forward strand.
GTGTGTAGTAGCGCCGAGATGAGCGACTACCTCATCAACAGCGCACGCAGCCTGATCTTCTCGACGGCGCCCGGCCCCCCAGCGATCGCCGGTGCGCTGGCGGCGCTCGATCTTCTGCAGGAGCGCCCCCACCGTGTGGAGCGACTGCACGCGGCGGCCCGTGCGCTGCGCGGCGAGCTCGCCAAGGAGGGCTTCCCGATAGAGCCCAGCGACATGCCGATCGTGCCGCTGGTAGTGGGCGAGGAGCGCGCCGCCATGCGTATGTGCCAGGCGGCATTGAGCAGGGGCGTGTTCGCACAGGCCATCCGTCCACCCACAGTTCCCGCCGGCACCTCGCGGCTGCGCCTGGCGGCGATGGCCTCGCACACGCCGGCGGAGCTGCGTCAAGCGGCGCGCACCCTCGGCGAGGCGGCACGCACGGCGGGCCTCGATCCGGCAGCGATGGCTCTCGCTCCAGCGACGTTGAACTCGCGCTCCACGGCCCGCACCCGCGGGATGGACGAGGAAGACGCCGAGGAGCGGGAAGGCGAGCCATCTTGGCGGCGCTCAGGTGCGTACGCGAAGGGCGCTCCCCGCGATAACGAGCGCGCCCCCTTCGACATCGCGATGGACGCTCCCTTCGACATCGAGCGCGAGATCCACATCCGCCGCGCCGCCTGACCCCGCGTGCGGGGGCTGTTCATAACGGGCACCGATACGGGTGTCGGCAAGACGGTCCTCAGCGCCGCGCTGGTGGCGGCGATGGCGAGCGAGGGCGAGAGGGTAAGCGCCTACAAGCCGGTGGTGACAGGTGTGGGCGAGGAGCCTCAGACTTGGCCGCAGGACCACGAGCTGCTGGCGCAGATGGCGGGTATGACTCCGCAGGAGGTGGCGCCGCTGCGCTACGCACCGGCAGTGTCGCCCCACCTGGCAGCGGCGATGGCGGGAGAGCTGATCGAGTCGACCCAACTGGTCGAGCACGCTCGCAGGCTCGCCCAAAGAGGCACCTTGATCGTGGAGGGCGTCGGCGGCCTGCTCGTTCCCCTCAGCGAGGACTTCACCGTGCGCGACCTCGCCGTCGAGCTTGCGCTGCCACTGCTAATCGCCGCGCGCCCGGGCCTCGGCACGATCAACCACACCCTGCTCACGTTGCACGCGGCGCGCGCCGCCGGTCTGGAGGTGCACGCAGTGGTCCTCACGCCGTGGCCACGAGAACCCTCAGCCATGGAGGCTTCAAACCGCGAGACGATCGCGCACATGGGTGAGATCGACGTCAGCAGCCTCGCCCCAATCGCACACCCCACGCGCAACGAGCTGGCGCAGGCTGGCACTCAGCTGCCGTGGCAACAGTGGCTCGACTAGCAGTCTGGAGAGTTGTATCCCCGGCCGACCCTAAGATCGGCGACGTGGCTGGCTTGCCGAGACGCAGAGACGCCTCCCTCCGGGTTGTTCCGGGGTCGTGCTCCCCGGAGAAAGGAGGCGCCTATGACTACGTCTAGGAGTGCTCTGGCCATCGCCCTGCTCGTCGTGTTGCTGGTCATCGACCGGCTTACGCGCTAGCAGGCGCCCTGACGGTTGCAGCTGATACGACCCCGGCAGCCGTCAGGGACATACTTTACACGAGGCAGCCACCAAAGCCCCCGTCACAGAAGCGAGATCCTCCTCCCCCATGACGTAGGGCGGCATCGTGTAGATAAGGTCGCGGAACGGCCGCAGCCAGACGCCGCGTTCAGCCGCGACGGCCGTGACCGCGCCCACATCCACCTCGCGCTCCAGCTGCACAACGCCAATCGCTCCGAGCACGCGCACATCGGCGACGCCGGGGAGATCGCGAGCGGGCGCCAACCCCTCGCGCAGACCGAGTTCGATGCGCCCCACCTGCTCCCGCCAGCCGCCGTCGTCAAGCAAGCCCAGCGACGCCAGCGCCACGGCGCACGCCAGCGGATTGGCCATGTACGTGGGTCCATGCATCAGCGCGCCCCCCTCGCCCGCGGAGATGCCGTGCGCCACCGCCGCCGTGCACAGCGTGGCCGCCAGCGTCAGGTAGCCCCCCGTCAGCGCCTTGCCCACGCACATCACGTCGGGGCTCACACCCGCGTGCTCGCACGCGAACAGCGCGCCCGTGCGCCCGAAGCCCGTGGCGATCTCGTCGAGCACGAGCAGCACGTCGTACTCGTCGCACAGCCGCCGCAGCAGCGCCACGCACGCGGGCGAGTGAAAGCGCATTCCCCCCGCCCCCTGCACGACCGGCTCGACGATCGCGGCCGCCAGTTCCCCCGCGTGGCGGGCGAACAGCTCCTCTACGCCGGTCGCCCACGCCTCGTCCAAGCTCGCGTCAAACCCGTCGGGAGGGCGCGCGGCGAAGACGTGCTCGGTGAGCGTGCCCGCGAACAGGCTGTGCATCCCGCCGACCGGGTCGCACACGGCCATCGCGCCGAACGTGTCGCCGTGGTAGCCGCCGCGCACCGTCAGCAGGCGCCGGCGCTCGGGACGCCCGCGCGCGTGCTGGTACTGAACGCACATCTTGATCGCCACCTCGACCGCGACCGAGCCCGAATCGCTGAAGAACACGTGCTCCAGCCCCGCCGGCGTCAGCTCCACCAGCCGCCGCGCCAGACGCACGGCAGGCTCGTGCGTCAAGCCGCCGAACATCACGTGCGCCATGCGTCCCAGCTGCTCGCGCACGGCGGCGTCGAGCACAGGGTGGCGGTAGCCGTGCACGGCGCACCACCACGAGGACATGCCGTCGATCAGTTCGCGACCGTCGGCCAGGCGCAGGCGCACGCCCTGCGCCGAGACGACCTGCAGAGCGGGCTGGGTGGCAGGCAGCGGCGCGTACGGATGCCATACGTGCTCGCGATCGAACGCCTGCAGCCGCTCCCGGTCCACGCGCTCGGTCCTCCGATCCGGCCCGTGGACCCAGCGGTCCCCGAGCCTAGTCCTCGTACAGCGTGAAGTCGCGCTTGCGCGCGCCGCACACCGGGCAGAACCAGGTGTCGGGGATGTCTTCGAAGGAGGTCCCAGCGGGGATGCCGCCGTCGGGGTCGCCCTCCTCGGGGTCATAGATATATCCGCAGGACTCGCAGATCCAGCGCTGAAGGGTTTGGGTGCTCATGCGCGCGCAGTTTACCGATCGCGTCGCGTGCGGATCGCGTCACGCACGGCGCCTGCCCTGCCGGTAGGGTCGCCTGATGAGTTCAGACTCGCGCGATGCGCTGCCGGGACCCGGCGAGGAGTACAACGCCGGCCCTGCGACCCGCGCGCGCCAGGCGGCGACGGTCATCCTGCTGCGCGGCGGCACGCAGAGCCTTGAGGTGCTGCTCGTCAAGCGCACCCCGCAGGCGCGGTTCATGGGCGGCGTGTGGGTGTTCCCGGGCGGCGCGGTCGAGCACGACGAGGGCGAGGACGACAGCGCCCACCGGGCCGCGGCCGTGCGCGAGCTGCGCGAGGAGGCCGGCGTGGAGATCGCGGATGTCGCGGAGCTCGTGAAGTTCTCGCGCTGGATCACCCCGGCGGAGGTCAAGACCCGTTTTGACACTCACTTCTTCCTCGCGCCGCTGCCCGCCGGGCAGGAGCCGCGCGTGGATGGCGAGGAGTGCGTCGATCTTGGCTGGTTCACGCCGGCGGGGGCGCTGGAGGCACACGCGAGCGAGGAGATCCTGCTCGTGTTCCCGACGATCAAGCACCTGCAGCAGCTGATCGAGTTCTCCAGCGCGCGCGAGCTGCTCGAGCACGCCGCCGGTCGCGCGGTGACGCCGATCCAGCCGCGCGTCGTCGTGGAAGGCGATCAGGCGCGCG
>DATBPO010000173.1:0-9810 GCA_036561265.1 Solirubrobacteraceae bacterium
GGACACGCCGAGCTGGCGCAAGGTCGTGCGCAGCAACGTGAGCCATTCGTGGGCCTGCTCGGGCGAGGTCAGGTCGGGCTCGGTGACGATCTCCACCAGCGGAGTGCCACCCCGGTTGAAGTCGACGATGCTGCGATCCGATCCGTGAATCCGCCCGCTCTCGCCGATGTGCTCGAGCTTGGCGGCGTCCTCCTCGAGGTGCACGCGGTGTATACGCACGTCGCCCAGATGCCCGCCCCGACAGAGGGGCTCGTCGTACTGGGAGATCTGGTAGCCCTTGGGCAGGTCGGGATAGAAGTAGTTCTTGCGGTGAAAGATGGAGCGGGGCGCAAGCTCGCAGCCGAGGGCCATGCCGATCATCAGCCCGAAGTGCACCGCGCGGGCGTTGGCGACGGGCAGGCTGCCAGGCAGTCCGAGGCAGACGGGACAGGTGCGCGTGTTCGGAGGCTCGCCGAAGGAGAGCTCACAGCCGCAGAACATCTTCGTGCGCGTCGACAGCTGTACGTGGATCTCGAGGCCGATGACGGGCTCATAGCTCCGCGAGGCATCCAGCCCCGCCCTCTGATGGCGGCGCTCCCCTTCCGGGCGATCGTGAGTCTCAGGCACGCGCAGCGCTCCCGTCGAAGCGCGCCAGGTTGGAGCTGGCCTCGGCGGGGTCGATGCCCTCGCCAGTGAGCTCCTCTGGCACGCCCTCTGTGCAGAAGAGATCCGTCGCCTGCGCGGCGCTTAGGTCGAGGATGTCGGCGTCGCTCATGCCTGAGGGCTCGGAACCAGAAAACCGTCTCCGCTGACAGCCGGCGCCTGCCCCAGAGCAACCTCGCGCGGCAGGCACTCAACGGGCTCATCCAGACGCAGCGCGCCCGTTACATCGACCACATGGGACGTGGGCGCGACAGCGTCGAGATCGAGCTCGCTGATCCTGGCGATGTGCTCAAGCACGGCGGAGAGCTCGCCGGCCATCGAGCCCATCTCCTCCTCGCTCAACTCCAGGCGCGCAAGGCGCGCCACATGCAGGACCTCGTCGCGGTCGATCACGGCGGGGATTCTACGTCGCCTGTGCTTGCTCGCGCACGTCGGCGAGCATGGCCCCTTCTTCGCTCATCGCGCGGTAGCCACCGTAGGCGATGAGGGCGCAGGAGATGAGCCCCAGCCACGCGCCGAACTTGACCTGGGCGTGCGAGAACGGGTGGCTGATGAGCACGCGATAGAGCACGAGCAGCGTGCACAGCGCGCCGAGGCCAGAGACGATCGCGCTCAACGAGACAGGCAGCTCAAGCTCATGGCCCCACCCCTTAAGCGCCACGAAGGCAGCCGAGACGACAACGGTAAGGAGCAACAGCCAGCGGATGACTTCGAGGGTGTGCCAGGCGTTGAAGCTGGTAGCTACACGACTGGCGGCGACGAACGCGCTGACGATGGCCGGCACTTCAACGCCAAACCATTTGAAGAAGAACATAAAGATGAACAGCGCGGTGGCGCCAAGCGCGACGATCCATTCGCCGCTGCGCAGCCGACCGATCTGGAAGTTCATGGATTCCCCCAAGCAATTCGATTTGTAGGAAGCAATCGTGTTGCGACCCTCGGACAAGCGTATTCGCTACAACGGTGGCAGATCCTGCTCTCAGACGGCGGGCGGCGGGCGCGCCTCGATGTCCAACGGCGGATAGCGCTCGGTGCGTTCGTCGCGCATCGACAGCCAGCACCCGGCAAGGATCGCGACGGCGCCCACCAGCCCCAGCCACGCGCCGGCGCACAGTTCGCTCGCGTGCTCCGGGCGCTCGATGACGCGCACGATGGCAGCGATCACCCCCACGAACCCCAGCAGTGTGCCCCACACTGCGGCTGCCACCGGCAAAGCGGTCGAGCGCTCGGTCACGGTGGCCGCCACCAGCACCAGCGCCCCGGCGGCGGCCAGCATCATCAGCGCCACAGCCGGCCCGAAGCTGGCCCAAGCGCTCAGCTTCCCGCCTGCGTTCTCATACCAGGGCAGCGTCAGGGCAACGATTACGCAGACCGCCCCGGCAAGCGCCAGCAGCTCGCCTACGCGCAGCCTACGCAGGCTCATGGCGAGGTCCTCATGCCCTCAATCATCCTCGACCCCAGCCTGGCGGCGTGCTGCCAGGAGCGTATTGCGCAGCAGCATGGCGATCGTCATCGGCCCAACCCCGCCTGGCACTGGAGTGATCGCCCCGGCTACCTCGGCCACGTCAGCGAAGTCGACATCCCCCACGAGCCCGCTCGGCGTCCCGGCTTCCTCGGGCGTGAGGCGGTTGACGCCCACATCGATCACCACCGCCCCCGGCTTGACAAACTCGCGCGTGATCATGCGCGGGCGCCCCACCGCGGCGATCAAGAGATCCGCACGTGCGCACACCCCCGCGAGATCGCGCGTGCGCGAATGACACATCGTCACCGTGGCGCTCTGCCCCAGCAGCAGCTGTGCCATCGGCTTGCCGAACAGGTTCGAGCGCCCGACGACGACAGCGTCGACGCCCTCAAGCTCCATATCGATGCTCGCCAGCAGCTCCATCACGCCACTGGGCGTGCAGGGACGCAGGCCGGGGCGCCCCAGCGCCAACAGCCCCGCGTTAACCGGTGTGAGTCCATCGACATCCTTGGCCGCGTCGATCATCCCCGTAAGCACCGGCCCGTCGAGGTGATTGGGCACGGGCAGCTGCAGCAGCACCCCGCTCACCGCGTCATCCTCGTTGAGCTCGTGCAGCAGCTTTGCCACCTGCTCAAAGGGCGCATCGGCACCCAATCGCTTGTCGAACGCCGCCATTCCGACCTCGGCGCACGCGCGCTGCTTTGCCCCCACATACACGGCAGACCCCGGGTCCTCGCCGACAAGTACCGTCGCCAGCCCCGGCACCCGCCCTGTGCCGCGTACGAACTCCTTCACCTCGTGGGCCACCTCCGCGCGCACCCCGGCGGCGATCGGCTTGCCCTCGATGAGCTTCGCGGCCATCGGGGCGGATCGTACGGACATGGGCGCCACCGCGAGTACTAGCTTCCGCTCATCTGCGCGTACTCAGCCATCAGCTTGCGCTCGGAGCCGTCGTCGCTAAAGCGCACAACGATCACGCCGCCGGGCTCGACGGCCGTCACCACCCCTTCGCCGAAGGCCGGATGGGTGACGTCCTGGCCGCGGCGGAAGGCCCTGATGGGGGCCGTGGCGGGAACGTCGATGCCGTCCCAAGTGTCATCGTGAGCGTCCACGTCCACGTCCTCGTCGCTACGACGCTGTCGAGTGCGAGCAGCGCCGTTGGCTGAGCTCAGCCCACTACCGCCAAATCCGGGTCGTGATCCGCCGCCACCCTGCCCACCCCAGCGCTGCACAGGCTGCTCGTCGAACTCCGTGAGCTCGGCGGGGATCTCATCGAGAAAGCGGCTGGGCAGGCCGGCTGTCTGTGCGCCGAAGACCGTGCGGCGACGAGCGTAGGTCAGATACAGGTCGCGCATCGCGCGCGTGACGCCGACATAGAAGAGACGGCGCTCCTCCTCCAACGCGCCTTCATCCAGCGCGCGCGAGTGGGGGAAAACGCCATCCTCGCAGCCGACCATGAAGACGGTCGGGTACTCAAGGCCCTTGGCATTGTGCAGCGTCATCAAAGTCACGAGGCTCTCCTCGTCGCGACGCGAGTCGGCGTCGGCCATCAAGGCGATCTGCTGCAGGAAGGCGTCGAGCGCCTCGCGCGATGGCTCCGTGGCGGCGTCGAACTCCGCGCCCACCTGCACCAGCTGCTCGAGGTTCTCGATGCGCCCCTGGGCCTCGATCGTGCGTTCGGCCTCCAGCGCCTCGATGTAGCCAGTCTGGGAGAGGACTTCCTCGAGCAACTCGCCCACCGGCGCCGGCTGCCCCTCGTCCTGCACGCGGCGACGCAACTGCGCCATCGTGTCCATGAAGCGCGCCAGGGCCTTCTGCGCAGCCGTGCCCAGGCCGGGGACCTCCGCGGGATGCTCGGCGGCCTCCCAGACCGAAAGGCCCATCGCGCTCGCGTGGCCCACCACCCGGCCCACGGACGTCTGCCCGATGCCCCGGCGCGGCGAGTTGACGATACGCATGAAGCTCACCACGTCGTTGGGGTTGGCCAACAGAGATAAGTAGGCGATCGCGTCCTTGATCTCCGCGCGCTCGTAGAACTTGGTGCCGCCGATCACCTGATAGGCGATCTCGCGCCGCACCAGTGTGTCCTCCAGAATCCGCGACATCGCGTTGGTGCGGTAGAAGACGGCGATTTCCGAGCGGCTTGAGCCCTCATCCACGAGGCGCTCGATCTCGCCCACCACGAAGCGCGCCTCGGCGTACTCGTCCTCCAGCTCGCGTACCCGTATCGGCTCACCCTCGCCCAGCGCGCTCCACAGGCGCTTGGCGATGCCGCCGCGGTTATTGAGGATCACCGCATTGGCGGCCGAGAGGATCGTCTGCGTCGAGCGGTAGTTCTGCTCGAGCTTCACCACGCGGGCGTCGGGGAAGTCTTCCTGGAAGTCGAGGATGTTGCGCACGTCCGCGCCGCGAAAGCCGTAGATCGACTGCGAGTCATCGCCCACCACCGCCAGGTTGCGGTGGCCCGGCAGACTCACTCGCTCGCCTCTCGCGGGCGCCTCACGCCCGCCTCCGACCAGCAACTGCAAGAAGCGGTACTGCGCGTGGTTGGTGTCCTGGTACTCATCCACCAGCACATGGCGGAAGGACTGCGCGTAGCGCTCGCGCACCTCCTCGAAGAGCTCCAGCATGCTCACCGTGCGGAACAACAGGTCATCGAAGTCCATCGCGTTCATGCGATGCAGATCGCGCTCGTAGCGCTCATACACATCGGCCACCGTCTGCTCGAAGTAAGAGCCCACCTGCTGGCGGTAAGCCGCCGCGTCGCGCAGGCGATTCTTGGCGGCGCTGATCTGCCCGAGGATCGCCGGCGGCGTGAAGCGCTTGGGGTCAAGACCCAGCTCATCGATGCAGCGCTTGGTCAGCCGCCGCGCGTCGGCCTGGTCGTAGATCGTGAACTGGCGCGTGTAGCCCAGACGCTCGGCATCGGCGCGCAGCATCCGCGCGCAGGCCGCGTGAAAGGTCATCAGCCACATCCCGCGCGTGCCATGACCCAAGAGCCGCTCCACGCGGCTGCGCATCTCCTGGGCGGCCTTGTTCGTGAAGGTGATCGCCAAGATCTCCCCCGCCTGCGCCTGGTCGGTGAAGACGAGGAAGGCGATGCGGTGTGTCAGCACGCGCGTCTTGCCGCTGCCGGCGCCAGCGAGGATCAACAGCGGTCCCTCGCCGTGGGTCACCGCCTCGCGCTGGGGCTCATTCAGGCCCTCAAGCAGCTCCTGCAGGTGCTCGGCGTGGGGGTTCTCCATCGACACTCAGCATAGATGCGGGCTCGGCTGCAAGGCCCTTCAACGCCCGGCGCCACTCTCGCGGCAGGCCGCCCGGCTGACGGCCCCCGCAGGGAGCGGGCTAACGTTGCGCTCGTGACGCTCACCGAGGAGGCGCGCTCCAGCTGCGCCCGCATAGCCGCCCAGGCGCAGCATGTGAGCATCGATCTCGATGCCGCCGCCGACCTGTCCCCTGCACCTGACGACTACTCGCCGGCGCTTGATCCCGAGCGCCACTACCTTGAGGGCTCCCCCGCCGACGTCGCCGACTACCTCCTCGTACTAGATACCATCAACTTCGGCTCCGGCTGGTTTCCGCTGCTGCGCAAACGCCACGCCGACGGCCAGCCCATCAGCGGCTACTTCACAGTGGCCTGGAACCTCGCCGATCACGTGCGCGCGTGTGGACCGCAGGCGCTTGGCCCCGCCTGGTTGCGAGGTGTGGACACGCGCGAGATCGCCGCCATCCTCGACCAGCCCCCTGACCTTGAGCTCATGAGTCTCTATGCCCAGGCACTGCGCCAACTCGGCCGCTTCCTCGGCGAGCGCCGCGCGCTAGATCTCCTCAAAGACTGCGGCCGCTCGGCTGAGCGATTCGCGCGCACCCTCGCTGAGGGCATGGCGATGTTCGCCGACCGCCCCTTCTTCAAGCGCGCCCAGATCGTCCCCCACGACCTCGCGCTTGCCGGCCTCGCCGAGTTCGACGACCTCGACCGCCTCACGATCTTCGCCGACAACCTCGTGCCCCACGTGCTGCGCTGCGACGGCGTGCTCCTCTACGACGACGAGTTGGCCGCCCGTATCGACGCCGGCGCCATCCTGCCCCTCGGCGGCCCCGAGCGCGAGATCCGCGCCTGCGCGCTGCACGCCTGCGAGCTCATCGCAGAGCGCACCGGCATCCCGCCGCGCACGCTCGATACCTGGCTATGGAACCGCGGTCAGGCGCCCGAGTACAAGGCGCGTCCGCGCCATCGCTGCCGCACAGTGTTCTATTAGAGGCCGTGTGGCCCGATCGCTTGCGCGCGCCGGGCCAATCGATCGGCAGGGAGCTTCAGCCTCCGGCCGGGTTCTGCCCTCGCACGGGCCGCAGCGGACGCACTTCCGCGGGCGGCTCGGAGTGCGTATCTCCTGAGATCTCGCTCACCGCGCGCTCCAGCGCGCCGATACGACTGGCCAGCCCCTGCAGCGCCTCGGCGATCGGGTCGGGCAGGTGGATCCAGTCGGCATCGGGTCCCTCCGGGCGGCGTCCATCCACGCGCACGGGGTGACCGGGGTTGCCCACCACCGTCGAGTTCGGCGGCACGTCGGTGACGACCACGCTGTTGGCACCGATCTTCGCGCCGTGGCCGATCGTGATCGGCCCCAAAAGCTTGGCGCCCGAGCCGATCGTCACGTTGTCCTGCACGGTCGGGTGGCGCTTGCCCGTAGCGAAGCCCGTGCCCCCCAGCGTCACGCCCTGATACAGCGTCACGTCGTTGCCGATGCTCGCGGTCTCGCCGATCACTACACCCGAGCCGTGGTCGATGAACAGGCCCCGCCCGATATCCGCCGCCGGGTGGATCTCGATCCCCGTCAAGGCCCGCGTCGCCATCGAGAGCGAGCGCGGCAGCAGCGGCAGCCCCGCCTCGTGCAGCGCATGCGCCACGCGGTGGCTGAGCAGCGCGTGAATCCCCGGCCACGTCGCGAGGATCTCCGCCGGCCCCACCCCGCGCGCCGCTGGATCGCGCTCGCGCGCGGCCTTCACGTCGCAGCGCAGCTCCTTTGCGACCCGCGTGAGGGTGCCCACTCCCAGCATGCTTTGCACAGCGTAGCGTCATGCCACCCGCGAGCCATATGGGAAGCCTGCCTGGTCCCGTCGCCTGCTCCCATTGACAGAACACGCGGCCCACACACGACCCCGCAGGGGTCGTCCTCAAAAAAATTCACGGCGCGAAGAACGCCTGGGAGATGTAGCGCTCGCCCGAGTCCGGCATCACGACCACGATCCGCTTGCCCCGGCTCTCCGGGCGCTCGGCGACCTGCAGCGCCGCCCACAGCGCCGCGCCGCAGGAGATGCCCGCCAACACGCCCTCGCGCTTGGCACAGCGCCAGGCGGTGTGGATCGCGTCCTCGTCGGAGACCGCCACGATCTCATCGAGCAGCTCGCGGTTGAGCACCGGCGGCACGAAGCCCGCGCCGATGCCCTGGATGCGATGCGGGCCTGCCGCCGCGCCCGAGAGCACCGCGCTGCCTTTTGGCTCCACCGCCACCACCCGCAGCGCGGGGCTGCGCTCGCGCAGGTACTCGCCCGCGCCCGTGATCGTGCCGCCCGTGCCCACGCCCGCGACCAGCACGTCCACGCGGCCCTCGAGCGCGCGCTCGATCTCGGGGCCCGTCGTGCGCCGGTGCACCTCCGGGTTGGCCGGGTTTGAGAACTGGTCGGGCAGGAAAACATCCGGCTCGCTCGCCAGCGCGCGCGCCGCCGCCACCGCCTCGTGCATCCCCCCCATCGACTCCGTGATCCGCACCTGCGCGCCATACAGCTTCAGCAGGCACTCGCGCTCGCGGCTCATGCCCTGCGGCAGCGTCAGCACCAGCTCATAGCCCTTGGCTGCGCACACCAGCGCCAGCGCGATCCCCGTGTTGCCGCTCGTGGCCTCCACGATCGTGCTGCGCCCCGGCTCGATGCGCCCCTCGGCCTCGGCCGCCTCGATCATCGCGACCCCGATGCGGTCCTTCACGCTCCCCCCCGGGTTCAGCGACTCCAGCTTGCCCACCAGCTCCACGCCGTTCTCGCGCGCGGTCTCGCTGAGCAGGCGCGGCAGGCCCACAACCGGCGTCCCGCCCACAAGCTCCGAAATGTTGATCGGGATTTGGGGCATAAGCCCTCCCGAGGATAACGGCGGGGCTCATATGCGGCTTCCCGGCGTTTTCAGATGTGGTACATGCTCGCGCCCGCCTCGCGGCGCTCGCGCTCGATCACATCGGCGATCGTCGTCTCTGCGAGCACCTTGCGGGCGGCCCCGGCAGCGTCGGCGAACACGCCCTGCGCCCCCTGCCCCACCGCGCCGTCCAGCAGCTCCACCACCTCCAGCACGCTCACCTTGGCAGGATCGCGGGCAAAGCGGTAGCCGCCCTTCACGCCGCGTTGCGAGCTCAACATGCCTGCCCGGCGCAGCACCGCAAAGAGCTGCTCAAGAAACTGCACCGGCACATCCCGGCGCCTGGCCAGCTCCCCGATCGGCACCGGATTCGTGCCCGCGGTGCGCCCCAGCTCGGCGAGGGCCTGCACGGCATACGGAGACTTACTCGTGATCGAGATCACGCAGCAAGGCTACGGAATCAAAGCCACCCGCGCTCGGTGGCAATCAGCACCGCCTGTGCGCGATCCACGGCACCCAGCTTGCCGTAGATGTTGTGCAGGTGCGTGCGCACGGTGCTGGTGGAGAGCGTCAGCTCGTGCGCGATCTGCTTGTAAACCTTGCCCTCGGACAGGCGCTGCAGCACGCTCAGCTCACGACCGGACAGCGGGCACGGGTCGACATGGCGCTGGCGCTGGTTGACGGGGTTGGGCAGCTCGTACATCACACGCCGCAGCTCGCTCGGTCCGAGGCCGATCATGCGCGCGCTCTGCAGCATCTCCGCCGGCGAGACCGGTGCGCCCTGCTCGTAGTGAGCCAGCATGTCTGCCAGGCGCACGAACGCCGCCTCGCCCACTGCCTCGGGGCTGTGATGGCGTTCGATAACCGTCGCAATGCCCACCGGCATGCCCCAGCGCCTTGCCAGCACGCCGCCGACCAGCGCGTGATCGACGCCCAGCTCGCGGCGCTCCTGATGAATGCGCTCCTCGGGCGTCTGCGCGCCCTGGTGCACCTGCTCGGGATAGCCGGGGTAGGCGTGCAGCAGCACCAGCTTGCCGATGTCGTGCAAGAGACTCGTCACCGTCAGACGGTCGCGGTGCTCATAGCCGACCTCGCCCGCCAGCCGATCGGCGGCGTGCTGGGTAGCCAGCGCATGCAGGCGGAAGCGCTCGGGTGCCGCGTCCCACACGCTCGCCCGCTCGAAGAAGTCGAAGGTCCGCAGCCGGCTCGCCAGCGCCTGCACCGCTTGCGGAGAGAGCAGCTCGACGGCGCCCACCACCGTGTCCACACGCCCACGCGTGCCCTGCGCCTGGTTGGCCATGCGCAGCACCGCGATGATCAGCGCCACATCGGACTCCACCGCGCTCACCACGTCCGCTGTGGCGACGTGGTCCTTGGAGGTCACAGTCAGCAGCCGCTTGCGTGACTCGGCAAGTGCAGGAAAGGCCTCCAACGCCTCAAAAGCCTGCGTCAAGCGCCGGCCGTGGCCCTCATTCTGGTGGCGTGCGCCCGCGGTAGCGGGTTTCGCTTTCGCCTCCCCCTTTGGCTTGGATGCTGCTGCCTGCATGTTTGCCTTTCCTACCTTGGAATCGCCTGCGCC
>DATBPO010000174.1:0-5600 GCA_036561265.1 Solirubrobacteraceae bacterium
CACCAGCACCCCGTCGATGAACTCGCTCGCGCTGCGCTGCGCGAAAGCGTGGTCGAAGGGGATCACGATCAACTCCTGCACGCCGAGCGCCGCAATCAGCTCGGCCTTCATCGCAAGTGGTGTCAGCAGCTTCGGCGCGTGCTGCGGCGCCACCACCGCCACCGGGTGCGGTTCAAAGGTCAGCACGCTGTCCGAGCCTTCGATCACCTTGCGGTGCCCAAGGTGCACGCCGTCAAACGTGCCCACAGCAACCTTGCGCGCGCGGGGCTTTACCTCAGCCAGGGGAACGATCTCCACGCGCGAAAGCCTACGGCCGCAGCCTCGCCATTGCCTCCTGCACCGGGATCAGATGCTCAGCTGCTCCCTCCCACGGCTCCCCGCGGCGCGGCGGTGGCACAGCATCGCTTACCTCGAACGGCCCAATCGCCGTGCGCCGCAGCTCTTCGCAGTACGCATCCCCTAGATCGGCGATCAACGAACGCACATACGTGCCCGACGAACACTCGATCATGAAGGCCGCCCGTGTCGGCTCCCGCCACAACTGCTCGAAGCGGTGCACCGTGACGATCCGCTCAGGCATCTGAAAGTCCTCCCCCCGCCGCGCCCGCTTATAAGCCCGCTCCCCCCCGATCTTCACCGCCGAGTAGATCGGTGGACGCTGGCGGATCTCTCCGGTGGTCAGCTCCGGCGGGTCCGGCGGTATCCGCCCCGTCTGCGTGATCTCCCCCTCCGTATCCCCCGTACTCGACGTCGCTCCCAGCCGCGCCACCGTCACATAGCTCTTCGGCAGCTCCATCAGATGGCGCTGGATGCGCGTCGCCTTGCCGACCAGCACCAGCAGCAGGCCGGTGGCGAAAGGATCGAGCGTCCCTGCATGCCCCGTCTTGACTCCACCCAAAGCACGTCGTACAGCAGCCACGACATCGTGCGAGGTCATGCCAACAGGCTTGTCGATCAGCAAGACGCCGTCCATGCTATTTGGGGGCTTGGGGGGAACCCCCAAAAACTAACCCCAGAGTTGTTTGGAGCAACTGGAGCTCGCCCCAAACTCAAACATGCGCTGGCGCGGGGTGCAACTGCGCCGCGATTTCCTGGCGCAAGAAGGCAACCAGTTGATCCACCTCAAGCGTCGTTGAGAATCCCGCAGCCCGCCGGTGACCGCCCCCACCCTGGGCGCGGGCGATGGAGGAGACGTCGACATCGTCATCGGTGGCGCGCAGGGAGACCTTGCGCTCGCCCCGGCGCTCTGGCGAGATCAGCTCGCGCACCAAAGCCGCCACCTTGGTGCCCTGGACGGCGCGCAGAATGTCGACGATGCCCTCGGAGTAGGAGGCCTCGGCGCCGACGGAGATGAAGTCCTCGGCGTCGAGCCAGGCGAGCGTCAGCTCCCCGTCGTCGTGGCGGCTGACGCGTGCGAGCGCGCGTGCGAAGAGGGCGAGCTTGGCGGCAGGCATCTCCTCGAACAGCCGCCGGTAGACCTTCTGCACATCGACTCCCGCGGCGATCAGGGCGGCGGCCATCTCGTGCGCACGGGGACCTGTGTTCTCATACATGAAGCGCCCGGTGTCGGTGATCAGCCCGATATAGAGCGCCTCGGCGATCGCGGGCGGGGGGGCGAAATCGAGTCCGTTCATGAGATCCCAGACGATCTCGGCGGTGCAGGATGCGGAGGGCACCACATGGTCGAGCGTGCCGAAGTGGGTGTTGTCGTGGTGGTGATCAATGTTGAGCAGGTGCGCACCGTCGCGCAAGACCTGGGCGGAGTTGCGGTCGATGTTGCCGCAGTCGAGGAAGATCACTGTGCGCTGGGCTATGTCCGCGGGCGCGGTCTGGATCACGTCGCTGGAGTCGAACTGCATCGGGATGCGCCCACCTGGGCTCGTCGGCCGGCGATCGACCGAACCCTCCGCTTCCAAGGCAAAGAAGCGGTACTCGTGGGGCAGCGGAAACTCGCTGGGCGCGATGAACATAGGAGCGTCCTTGCCGAGCGCGGTGAGCAGCCCGTGCATGGCAACGAGCGAGCCGAGCGCGTCGCCGTCCATGTTCTCGTGCGTGGCGAGCACGAAGCGCGAGTCCGTGCGTATGTGCTCGAGCACCCGCCGGCGACTGTCGGCGTTGCCGTTGTGCAGACTCATATCCCGACCTTCCTCATGGCCCTTCGATCTCCTCCAGTAACTCCTCTACCCGCAGCGCGCGATCGGTGGTGTTGTCGTAGGCGAATGTCAGCGTGGGCGTGCGCTTGAGGTGTAGCTCCGAGGCCACGCGGCCCTGTAGGTAGCCGTGCGCGCTCTGCAGCCCGTCCATGCTCGCGGCGCGCTCCTCATCGTCGCCGAGCACGCTCACGTATACGCGAGCATGGCTCAGGTCTGCGCTTGTCCTGACATCGGTCACCGTCACAAATCCCACCCTTGGATCCCTCAATCCTGTTGCCACCACCGCGCCGATCACCTGCCTGATCGCCTCATCCACGCGGCGCATTCGATCCGACGCCATCCCAAGCTCCTAATGCTACCCCTCAGGCGAGCTCGCGCTCGACCTTGCGTGTCTCGTAGGTCTCGAGGATGTCGCCCTCGCGCAGATCCTGGAAGTTGGCGAGCACGATGCCGCACTCAAAGCCCGTTGCGACCTCGCGCACGTCCTCGTTGACGCGACGCAGGCTGGCGATGGTGGTGTCGTAGATGACAGTGCCCTCGCGCACGACGCGCACGCGCGAGCCGCGCGTGACCTTGCCCTCGGTGACATAGGAGCCGGCGATGACGCCGATGCGCGAGGCGCGGAAGAGCTGGCGCACCTCCGCCTGGCCGAGCGAGGTCTCCACCTCCTCGGGCTCGAGCATTCCCTGCATGGCGGCGCGCATGTCCTCGATCGCGCGGTAGATGACCGAGTAGGAGCGGATCTCGACGCCTTCGCGCTCGGCCAGCTGGCGCGCGTCCTGCACGGGCCGCACGTTGAAGGCGAGGATCAAGCCGTTGGAGGCGGCGGCGAGCATGACGTCGGACTCGTTGATGCCGCCCACGCCGCGGTGGATGATGTTGACGCTGACCTCGTCCTGGGGGAGCTTTGCGATCTCATCCTCGATCGCCTCAAGCGAGCCGGCCACATCGGCCTTGACCACCAGCCCGAGCTCCTTGACGGCGCCCTCCTGGGCGAGCTTGAAGACGTCCTCCAGCGACACCTTGCGCCCCGAGCGCCGTGCCAGCGCCTCGGTCTTCAGGCGGTTGGCGCGTTCACCGGCGAGCGCGCGTGCACGGCGCTCGTTCTCGACCACGCGCACGAGCTCGCCTGCCTCGGGCACACCGTCGAAGCCCAGCACCTCCACGGGCTCGCCGGGTAGCGCCCGTTTTACGCGAGCGCCGAGGAAGTCGTGCATCGCGCGGACCCGGCCGAAGCTGGCGCCGGCCACGAGCGCGTCACCCACGCGCAGCGTGCCGCGCTGGATCAGGATGCTGACGACCGGGCCACGGCCCGGATCGAGCTTTGACTCGATCACCGTGCCGGATGCCTCGGCATCGCGGTTGGCCTTGAGCTCCTCCAGGTCGGCGACAACCTGGATCGTCTCAAGCAGATCGTCAAGCCCCTGGCGCGTCTTGGCGGAGACATCCACGAACTCGATCTCCCCACCCCACTCCGCGGGCTGCAGGCCGCGCTGGGTCATCTCCGTGCGCACCCGCTCGGGCTGGGCTCCCTCCTTGTCAATCTTGTTGACCGCCACGACGATCGGCACCTCTGCGGCCTTGGCATGATCGATCGCCTCCTCGGTCTGGGGCTTGACGCCGTCATCGGCGGCGACCACGATCACGGCCACATCGGTCACGCGCGCGCCGCGCGCGCGCATCGCGGTGAAGGCTTCGTGGCCGGGCGTGTCGAGGAAGGTGATCACCTTCTCGCCGTGGTGGACCTGGTAGGCGCCGATGTGCTGGGTGATGCCGCCGGCCTCGCCCGCTGCAACCTCGGTCTCGCGGATGGCGTCAAGCAGCGACGTCTTGCCGTGATCGACGTGGCCCATGATCGTCACCACCGGCGGCCGATCGACCATGTCGCCCTCGTCGTCCTCGAAGACCGGTTCGACTTCGACGTCGTCGGCGGCGTGGACGATCTCGACCTCCTTGCTGAACTCGTCCGCCAGCACCTGGATTGCGTCGTCGGCGAGCGTCTGCGTGAGCGTCGCCATCTCCCCCAGCGACATCAGTTTCTTGATGACCTCGGGCACCGGTACCCCGAGGTACTCGGCCACATCCTTGACCGTCGAGCCGCTGTTGATGCGGATCAGGTCGGTCGTTTCCATCGCCGCTGTATCGATTGGCGCGATCGTCTCGTCGTAGGTACCCCGCCGCCGCCGGCCGCGTCGGGGACGGCGCTGGGGCTGGTTCGCGGGGCCGCCGCTCTGGCGGCGCGAGGCCTGGGAGTCGATCACCACACGCCGGCGCCCCCCGGGTCCAGTTGCGGCGGCAGGTGTCCGCTCGCCCGTGCGCGAGTCGCGCGTGGGGCGCACGCGCTCGGCGTCGGATTTGGGGGCGTCCGCGGTTGGGGAGTCTGCGGTCGTCTCAGCCGTTGCCGTCGGAGCCGCCGGAGCGGGGGGGGCAGCCGCGGGTGGGGCTGTCGGCGGGGGCGCTGGACTGGCAGCGGGAGCTGAGGCGCCGTTTGAGCGCAACGCAGTTAGCACCGCGGCCTCGTCAAGTGACGATGAGGCAGTCTTGACCTGCATGCCGGCAGCATTCAGCTTCTCCATCAACTCCTTGCTGGAGAGGCCCTGCTCCTTGGCTATCTCGTGCACACGCTTCTTCATCGAAGTACCGATTCTACGAGTTCAGGATCAACGGTCACAGCGCAGCGAAGCGCGCGGGCGAAGCCGCCCCTTTTGCGGGCCTGCTCCAAACAGACAGCGACCGGCATATCTTGACGTGCGCAGAGATAAGCGCCTCGTCCCGGCATGGTCGCAGACACATCGATGACGGCACGTCGACCGGCGCCGTCGACGCGCGCCAGCGCGAAGCGGATCAGCTCGGACTTGGGAGCCACACGGCCGCAACCGACGCAGCGGCGCCGGGGCACATGGACGGCTATGGCGTCTGCTCCTCGACGGCCTCGACCGGGCTCTCGACTGCCTCAGCGGGACTCTCGGCAATCTCGGCCTCACCGTTGGCAGCGGAGAGGTCGGCCACGCGATCGCCGTCGATGTTGGCTAGCGCCTGGTGGGCATCGAGGCCGCAGTAGCGCGAGCCGGACAGCGAGGCGTTAGGGCAGCGTCGGCCGTTGGAGAGGATCGCCGCGCAGCGACCCTGGATCTCCTCCTCCTCGTAGCCGTGCTCGGCCTCCTCGGCGGCGAATTCGGTCTCCGAGCGGATGTCTACGCGCCAGCCTGTCAAGCGGGCGGCGAGGCGCGCATTTTGTCCCTCGCGGCCGATCGCCAGCGAGAGCTGGTCGTCGGGCACGATCACGGTGGCCTGCTTGGCCTCGTCATCGACGAGCACCTCGCGTACGCGCGCTGGGGAGAGCGCCTTGGCGACGAAGCGTGCGGGCTCGTCGTTGAAGGGGATGATGTCGATCTTCTCGCCGCGCAGCTCGGAGACGACCATGCGCACGCGCGAGCCGCGCGGGCC
>DATBPO010000175.1:0-3192 GCA_036561265.1 Solirubrobacteraceae bacterium
AGGGCGTGGAGGTGATCGACACCACCGACCGCACGTTCCTGCTGCACGTGGGCGGCAAGATCGAACAGCACAACAAGCACCCGCTGAAGACAAGAGACGACCTGTCGATGGCCTACACGCCGGGCGTGGCGCGGGTGTGCATCGCGATAAGGGACGACCCGGACAAGGCCTTCCAGTACACGATCAAGCGCAATACGGTGGCGGTGGTCTCCGACGGGACGGCGGTGCTGGGCCTGGGCGACATCGGCCCGGCGGCGGCGATGCCGGTGATGGAGGGCAAGGCCTGCCTGTTCAAGGAGTTCGCAGGCGTGGATGCGTTCCCGATCTGCCTGGACACGAAGGACCCAGATGAGATCGTCAAGGCGGTGAAGCTGATGGCGCCGGGGTTCGGGGGCATCAACCTGGAGGACATCAGCGCGCCGCGGTGCTTCCAGATCGAGGACCGTCTGAAGGCGGAGCTCGACATACCGGTGTTCCACGACGACCAGCACGGCACGGCGGTGGTGGTGATGGCGGCGCTGCTGAATGCGGTGAAGTTGACGGAGCGCCGTATGGAGGACCTGAATGTCCTGGTGATCGGCCTGGGCGCAGCGGGCGTGGCGGTAACGAAGATCATGCTGGCGGCGGGGGTGCGCAAGATCATCGGCGCGGACTCGCGCGGCGCGCTGCATGTGAAGCGTGGGGACTATGTGGACGGCTCGATGAACAGGGTGAAGCGGTGGTTCGCTGAGGCGACGAACCCGGAGTGCCGCGATGGCAAGCCGGCGGATGTGATCGACGGCGCGGACCTGCTGATCGGCCTCTCGGGCGCGAAGGCGCTGCCGGCAGAAGCCCTGGCGCGAATGAACAGCGACGCGATGGTGTTCGCGATGGCCAACCCTAACCCTGAGGTGAACCCTGAGGAAGCGGCACCATATGTGCGGATCATGGCGACGGGCCGCTCGGATTACCCCAACCAGATCAACAATGTGCTGTGCTTCCCAGGCATTTTCCGCGGGGCGCTGGATGTGCGCGCGCCGAGCATCACGGAGGAGATGAAGATGGCGGCGGCGCAGGCGATCGCGGACATCGTGCCCGAGGCGGAGCTGCGCGAGGATTACATCATTCCGTCGGTGTTCAACCGCGATGTGGCGCCGGCGGTGGCGGCGGCGGTGGCGAATGAGGCGCGCGCGGGCGGCACGGCGCTCGCGGGCCAGGAGGTGGGTTTCGCGCACGGCGATAATGCCACGCCTGTGCCAAGCTAAAGCAGTGGTGATGCCGTGCGGGTGACGGTGACGGGAGCGACGGGCCTGATCGGCCCGGCCCTGGTGGCACACTTGCGCGCGCGCGATGCGCAGGTAACGGTGCTCTCGCGCGACCCGGAGCGCGCGCTGGCAAAGCTGTCCGATACCGCCCCAGCCCGCCGCGAAGGCCAGCCGACTCCCCCGCCGCTGCAGGCCGTAGCCTGGGATCCGCTCGCCGAGCCGGCGCCGATCGAGGCGCTGCGCGGACGCGATGGCGTGGTGCACCTGGCGGGCGAGCCGATCGCGCAGCGCTGGAGCACGCGGGCCAAGCGGGCGATCCGCGAGAGCCGCGTCACCGGCACGCGCAACCTGATCGCGGGCCTACGCGCACTGGACGGTGCAGCCGAGGGTGCCCCTCCCGGCTCGCGCCCGTCGGTGTTAGTGAGCGGCTCGGCGATCGGCTACTACGGCCACCACGACGAGGAGCCGTTGGACGAGGAGGCACCGGCGGGCAGCGACTTCCTGGCACAGGTGTGTGTGGCGTGGGAGTCAGAGGCGCAGAGCGCAACCGAACTTGACATGCGCGTGGTGCAGATACGCACGGGCGTGGTGCTTGACCCCCACGGCGGCGCGCTGGCCAAGATGCTCCCCCCCTTCCGCCTGGGCATCGGCGGCCCGGTGGCCGGCGGCAAGCAGTTCATCTCATGGATCCACCGGGACGATTTGGTAGGAGTGGTGGGGGCCGCGCTGCGCAGTGACTGGTGGCAAGGCCCAATCAACGCGACCGCGCCAATGCCGGTCAGCAATGGGGAATTCGCCAAAGCGCTGGGCCGCACGCTGCGCCGCCCCGCATTCCTGCCCGTACCCGCATTCGCCTTACATGCCTTATACGGCGAGATGGCCGAGATCGTGACGCGCGGCGCACGGGTGCTGCCGGCGAAGCCGTTGATGCTGGGGTACCGCTTCCGCCACCCCGACTTGGATGAGGCGCTGCGCGCAACATTGGGGTAAGGAGGAGGGGTGGGGGCCGGTTTGCGCGGAGCGAGAGCGTGCGCGCCCCAGCGACGCGGGTCGGGGTTCGAGCGGGTCTCAGCCGCTGGCGACTTCGCGCCAGAAGACGAGTTGCCCGCCAGATACGCGGTCGACGGCGTAGCGGGTGAGGGTGGTGTCGCCTGAAGGCTGGATCGAGTAGCGCCCGAGCACGGAGTCGCGGTCGTGGGTGTGGAGGAACTGATCGATGACAGCCTGCTTGTCGTTGCCGCGGTTGCCGGCGCGGCGGATGGCGTCGAGCACGACGCTCATGGCCTCGTAGCCGTAGAGAGCCTCGGGCGTGGCGGCTTCGTGAAAGCGGGTTTGGTAGTCAGCAAAGAGACGCTGGGCCGAGACGGGGTAGGCGCTGGCGGGGAGGATGGGTGTGGTGATGTAGGTGCTTTCGCCGGCGGAGCCGATCTGCTTGGCGAAGGTGGCGTTGAGCATGGTGTTGGGACCAAGCAGCAGCAGGTGGGGATCGGCGGCGTGCAGTTGCTGGTAGAGGGAGACGACGCCTGCAGAGGTACCGCCGCTGAAGAAGACGGCCTGGGCGCCGCTACTGGTGACCTTGTGCACCTCGCCTGAGAATTCGGAGCCAACTGTCGTGGCGATGCTGTCGTGGGCGAGCACGTGGATGCCCGCGGCGGTGGCATCGCCGGCGAGGATCTGCGCGAGGGGGACCTGGAAGGGATCTTGGTCGTCGATGACGTAGAGGCGCTTGACGCCGAGGGCGCCCAGGAGCTTCACCTGAGCGGCGGCCTGAATGGGATCGGCAGGCTGCAGGCGGCCGAAGCTGCGGCGGCCGGTGGGATAGAAGCGTTCGGGCTCGTCCTGTCCGGCGTCGAGCGACGAGGTGAGGCCCACATAGGGACTCGCGGGACTGATCTGGAGGATGCCGGCGGCGTTGATCAGCGGCAACGAGACGGCTGTGGCGGGAGAG
>DATBPO010000176.1:0-10606 GCA_036561265.1 Solirubrobacteraceae bacterium
GTTGCCCCAGGAGCACCGCGACCTCTTCCTCTACGGCACCAACGGCGAAAAGCTCCAGGTCGAATACCGCAACCGCTACGGTCGCCGCCGCAGCTACGCCACCCGCTTCGAGGGCGTCGTCGCCAACCTCGAGCGCCGCTACCGCGAGACCGACTCCGAGTGGACCCGCGAGCGCATCGAGGAGTACATGTCGCTCAGGGCCTGCCCCGTCTGCGGCGGGGCGCGCCTGCGCGCCGAGTCGCGCGCCGTGCTCGTGGGGGGGACCCGCATCGAGGACTTCACCGCGCTCTCCGCGCACCGCGCCTTGAAGTGGCTGGAGGAGGTCGAGCTCTCCGAGACCGACCGCCACGTCGCCAGGTTGATCCTGCGCGAGATCTCCGAGCGACTGCGCTTTCTCGAGAACGTCGGCATCGGCTATCTCTCAATGGACCGCGCGGCCGCCACGCTCTCCGGTGGCGAGGCCCAGCGCATCCGCCTCGCCACCCAGATCGGCTCCTCGCTCGTCGGCGTCCTCTACATCCTCGACGAGCCCTCCATCGGGCTGCACCAGCGCGATAACTCCAAGCTCATCGGCACGCTCGAGCGCCTGCGCGACCTCGGCAACACCGTCATCGTCGTCGAGCACGACGAGCAGACCATGCGCGCCGCCGACCACCTTGTGGACCTCGGCCCCGGCGCGGGCGAACACGGCGGCAGGATCGTCGCCCAGGGCACCGCCGCCAAGGTGCAGAAGGTCAAGGGCTCCCTCACCGGGCAGTTTCTCGCGGGGACGCGCACGATCGCCGTGCCCGCCAAGCGGCGCACGCCCGACGGCTACGTCGAGATCCTCGGCGCCAGCCAGCACAACCTCAGGGACATCGATGTGCACGTGCCGCTTGGCGCGCTCACCTGCGTCACTGGCGTCTCCGGCTCCGGCAAGTCCACCCTCGTCAACGAGGTGCTGCTGAAGGCCGTCTCCAGCCGCCTGCATCGCGCGCGGCAAAGGCCCGGCGCGCACCGCGCGATCCACGGGCTTGAGCAGCTGGACAAGATCATCGCCGTGGACCAGTCGCCCATCGGGCGCACCCCGCGCTCCAACCCCGCCACCTACACGGGCCTGTTCGACGTCATCCGCGATCTCTTCGCCAAGACGCAGGAGGCCCGCGCGCGCGGCTATAAGCCCGGGCGCTTTAGCTTCAACGTCAAAGGCGGGCGCTGCGAGGTCTGCCGCGGCGACGGGCAGATCAAGATCGAGATGCACTTCCTGCCCGACGTCTACGTGCCCTGCGAGCAGTGCCATGGCAAGCGCTACAACCGCGAGACGCTGGAGGTCCGCTTCAAGGGCAAGAGTATCGCCGACGTGCTCGACATGCCCGTCGAGGAGGCTGTCGAGTTCTTCACCCACATCCCCAAGGTGCGCCGGCGCCTTGAGACCCTCAATGCCGTCGGCCTCGGCTACGTGCGCCTCGGCCAGCCCGCCACCACCCTTTCCGGCGGCGAGGCCCAGCGCGTCAAGCTCGCCACCGAGCTCTCCAAGGTCGCCACCGGCCGCACCCTCTACGTGCTCGACGAGCCCACCACCGGGCTGCACTTCGCCGACGTCCAGCGGCTGCTCGAGGTCCTGCAGCGCCTTGTGGATGCCGGCAACAGTGTCGTCGTCATCGAGCACAACCTCGACGTCATCAAGTGCGCCGACCGCCTCATCGACATGGGGCCCGAGGGTGGGGAGGAGGGGGGCATGGTCATCGCCGCCGGCACTCCCGAGGAGGTCGCCGCTGAGCCCGCCTCGCACACCGGCCGCTTCCTCGCCGAGATCCTAACGCCCGCCGCGCCGCGCAAGGCTAAGGCGGCACCGCGCAAGCGACGGGCCAAGGTCGCCGCGTGAGTCAGGCGCGCCTGTGGGCGCAGAAGTGGCGCTGGTACGAGCGCAACTCGCTGCCTTGGAATCGCGCCCAGATACACCTGCACTTCATGCGCAGCGAAGCGTTCGTGCGCTGGCCCGTGCACGGCAACGTGCTCGAAGCCATGCGACAGGGGCGGCTGCAGGTCGGGGCTGGCGCTTTGCTCGAGCCCAATGTCTGGATCACCGCGCCTGGACAGGCGCGCGTCACGATCGGCGAGGGCACCTTCCTCAACATGGGCGTCATGATCGCCGCCGAGCAGCTCGTGGAGATCGGCGCGCACTGCATGCTTGCCAACGGCTGCTTCATCAGCGACTCAAGCCATCGCTACGACGACCCCGACAAGCCCGTCACCTGGCAGGGCTTTCAGAGTAAGGGCCCGACACGTATAGGTGAGAACTGCTGGCTCGGCGCAAACGTTGTCGTCACCAGCGGCGTGACCATCGGCGAGCGCTGCGTCATCGGCGCCAACAGCGTCGTCACGAGAGACGTCGAGCCTTTCTCAGTAGCTGCAGGAATTCCAGCGAAGGTGCTGCGCAAGATCGACTACGCCAATAGCTCCCGCAGCTCCGCCAGCTCCGCCGGGTCGATCGAGTAGGTGTGCTCCGGTCCTGGGTAGCGGCGCAGGCGCACATCCTCCGCATACGCCGTCACGCCCGCGTTCATCTCCTCCTGCAGGTTCGCGTAGCGCTTGACAAAACGCGGCCCCAGGCCGTCGCGCATTCCCAAGAGATCGTGGAACACCAGCACCTGGCCGTCCGTTGCGGCCCCCGCGCCGATGCCGATCACGGGCACCTCCAGGTGGGGCATCAGCTCCTCCGTCACCGCCGCCGGGATCGCCTCGAAGACCAGCGCGAAGCAGCCCGCTTCCTGCAGCGCCAGCGCCTCGCGCGCGATCCGCGCCGCCGCCTTCGCGTTGCGCCCCTGCGCCTTCCAGCCGCCCAGCGACGTCGATGACTGCGGCGTCAACCCCACGTGCCCCATCACCGCGATGCCCGCGCCCGCGATCGCCCGCGCGCGGCTCACCGACGCCTCGCCGCCGCCCTCCAGCTTCACCGCGTCGCAGCCCGCCTCCTTCACCATCCGCACCGCTGTGGTGATCGCCTGCTCGTCGGAGACCTCGTAGCTGCCGAACGGCAGATCGCCGATCATCAGCGGCGTCTTCAGGCCGCGCCGCACCGCGCGCGCCAGCACCAGCATGTCATCGAGGTCCACCGGCGTCGTCGCCGAATAGCCAAGGACGGTTGTCGCCGCGCTGTCGCCCACCAGCACCAGGTCCACGCCCGCCGCCTCCACCGCGCGCGCGCTCGGGTAGTCATACGCCGTGACCATCACCAGCGGCTCGCCCAGCCGCTTCTTCTCCGCCAGCAGCGGCAGCGTCATCGGCAGCCGGCCCGGATCGTGGGGGATCTGCAGTGAGGAGGAGGGAACTGTGGGGTGGCTTGACATGGGGATGCCTTCCTTTTCTGACTTAGTTGACGCTTTCGGTTAAGAGAGTCGCCACCGCGTCGTCGATGGTGATGATGCGATTGCTCTTCGCCTGCACATGGACCACGCGCGGCTCGTAGTGCTCCATGTCGGTCCTGTCGTAACTCGCGTAGGAGATGACGATGATCGTGTCGCCCCGGTGCACCAGCCGCGCCGCCGCGCCATTGATCTTCATAGCCCCCGACCCACGCTCGCCCGCGATCGTGTACGTCTCAAAGCGCGCGCCATTATCAATATCCACCACGTGCACCTGCTCGTGCTCCAGAATGTCCGCCGCCTCCAGCAGATCCGGATCGATCGTGATCGAACCCACGTAGTGCAAATCGCAATCGGTCACTGTCGCCCGGTGGATCTTGGACTTGAGCATCACCCGCTGCATGCTGTGGCCTTTCGTCTTAGAGGGGAGGGGAGGGGAGGGGGACCGGCAGAGCCGGTCCGGCGTGGGCCGCGGCTCGGTGGTAGGTCGCGGCCGATGTGGCTCGTGGCCCCTCGATGCTTGCGCTCAGCGCAGCCGTGATGTTGCTGGGATCGAGGATCACGTTGTCGATCAGACGCACCGAGCCGACGTATGCCGCCACCGCCAGCAGCGCCGGCTCTTGCAGCTGCGCGACGTCCTCGAGCGTCTCTGCGTCGATCAAAGCAAGGTATTCCGGCTCGACGTCGAATGGAACCATGGCGGACTGGGCCGCGGCCAGCAGTGCATCGGCCGAGCGCTCGCCGCTCGCCGCCAACTGCGCGACGGCCTGCAAAGCCGTATACAAGGCAACCGCCCTCTCGCGCTCCGCGGGTGACAACTGTGCGTTGCGGCTCGACAGCGCCAGCCCATCGGCCTCGCGCACTGTGGCGCCCACCGCGATCTCCACCGGCAGATTCAGGTCCGCCACCAGCCGACGGATCACCAGCACCTGCTGCGCGTCCTTCTGTCCGAAGAACGCCACCGTCGGCTGCACCATGTTCAACAGCTTCGCCACTACCGTGGCGACCCCCCGGAAGTGCTCCGGCCCGCGCGAGGCCCCCTCCAGGCGATCGCTGATGCCGTGCACCTGCACCTGCGTGGCAAAGCCCGCTGGGTACACCTCCTCCACCGAGGGCGCGAACACCACATCCGCCCCCGCAGCGGCCGCCAGCTCCGCGTCGCGCGCCTCCTGGCGCGGATAGCGCTCCAGATCCGCGCTGCGATCAAACTGCGAAGGGTTCACGAACACCGACACCACCACCACATCGCAGCGCTCCCGCGCGCGTCTGATCAACGACAGGTGCCCCTCGTGCAGCGCCCCCATCGTCGGCACCAGCCCGATAGACCGCCCATGACGGCGGTCCCGCTCTAGCGCGGCGCGCAGCGCACGCACCGTGCGCATCGTGGGTATGTGATGGCTCATTGGCTCTCGGTCCAGTTCCCGTGGGATACCGGCGCGATCTGCACACACACTTCAGGCCCTCCAACTCACCGTCAGAGGCGACCTACGCTCAATGATACTGCCGTCGGCGACGTTACACCAGGGGCGCCCCATGCGTCTGTGCCAACCATCACACAGCGACAGGGGCTAGCATTTCGGCCCGTGTCTGTCACTGAGGAGCGCCGCGAGGCGCTGAAGGGCGTTCTCGCTGAAGTCAGAGGGTGCGTGCGCTGCTCCGAGCTGGCTGCGGCGCGCAAGAACGTGGTGTTTGGGGCGGGCAACGCCGACGCCGACCTCATGTTCATCGGCGAGGCTCCCGGGGCCAGCGAGGATGAGCAGGGGCTACCGTTCGTTGGGCAGGCCGGCAAGCTGCTGGAGAAGCTGCTCGTTGAGATCGGGCTCACGCGCGCGGAGGTCTTTATTGCCAACGTGCTCAAATGCCGCCCGCCCGGGAATCGCGATCCGCTGCCGGTCGAGATCGAGAACTGCCGCGAGTATCTCTATCGGCAGGTCGAGCTGATCCAGCCCAAGGTCATCTGTTCGCTGGGGAACTTCTCGACCAAGCTCCTGCGTGGTGATCCCACGGGGATCACGCGGTTGCATGGGCAGGCGCAGCCGCTCACGCTCGGCTCGCGCACCGTCAGGCTATATCCCATCTTTCATCCCGCCGCTGCGCTCTACACGCCGCGCATGCTTGAGACCTTGCGCGAGGATTTCTCACGGTTGCCGGCGCTGCTCGCGTTGGATGAGCTCGATCAGCCCGAGGTGCTGGAGGAGGTGCCCGAGCCTGAGGTGACGCAGGAGGTCTCTGAGGATGCGCTTGCCGGGCGGCCTAGCGACGCGGCTGCCGCTCAGGCCGCCGAGGTCGATCAGCTCGGGCTCTTCTGAAGGCACCTCCGCGTGTCCAGATCGGTCGCTTCGCGCTAAAGGCTTCGGCTGCGATTGCCGATAGTGCCTCTGTCTCCAACCCTCCCAGTAGTAACGACCGGCCCGCTATCTCTCTCGCGGGCCGGTCGTTTTTTTGGTCTCCGTGGGCGATCGGGCTACGCAGTCGTGGGGCTAGACTCAACACAGTGCTGCTAGTCGAGACTTCGGACCCCGCCGAGACCGAGGCGCTCGGCGCCGAGCTGGCCTTGCGCTTGCGCGACGGGGATGTCGTGCTTGTAAGAGGGGATCTCGGGTCGGGGAAGACGACGCTCGTGCGCGGCGCCGCGCGGGCGCTCGGCGTCACCGATCTCGTCACCAGCCCCACCTTTTCCATCGGACACCGCTATCGCGGTGGCTCACTGACCGTCTCGCACCTCGATCTCTATCGGCTCGCAGGGCTTGGGGAAGAGGACCCTGGGTTGCTCGCCGACTACCTCGGCGCCGGACGCATCGCCTTTGTCGAGTGGCCCCCCGGCGACGCCGAGGAGCTGGCCGCGGCGCGCGTGCGCGTCACCCTCACCCATCAGGGCGGCGATCGACGGCGGATCGAGGTCCTCGAGGGCACTGAGGACGAGGGCGGCGCTGCCCTTCGCCTTCTGGATGACGCCTTTCCCGTTGCCGGCGAGGCTTGAGTTGTGATCGTCCTCGGCTTCGACACCGCCACGCCCGCTACCGCCGTCGGGCTGCGCCTCGCGGACGGGACCACGCTCCAGGCCCACGACATCCCCGGAGATGGCGAGCGCCCCGGGCACGCCACGCGCCTGCTCCCGCTCGCCGATCAACTGCTCGCCCAGGCCGGCATCGACTGGGGCGCGCTGCAGCGCATCGCCGTCGGTGTCGGACCCGGCACCTTCACCGGCCTGCGCGTCGGCGTTGCCACCGCCCGCGGACTTGCGCAGTCGCTCGCCATCGATCTCGTGGGGGTCAGCAGCCTGCGGGCGCTTGCCCACCACGCCCTGCGGGAGGGTTCGGCGGGAAACCTCAGCTCTCACGGCGCGCCTTCTCAGCCTCTGCCGATCAGTGTGCTTGCCGCCATCGACGCCCGCCGGGGGGAGGTCTTTGCCGGTGGCTGGTCTGCCGAGGGCGAGCTCTTCGCCGCGCGCGCGCTCGCGCCCGAGAACCTCGGGGATCTGCTCCCACACGTGGAGTCCTGGCTCGCCGTGGGGGATGGAGCGGTGCGCTATCGCTCCAACTTCGAGGGCATCGGCGTCGAGGTTCCGCGCACGGACTCCGCGCTGCACTGCATCAACGGCGCCGCCATCTGCGAGCTCGCCCTGCACGTCGAGCCCACCGCACCGCAAGCTGTCCTGCCCGACTACTTGCGCCGGCCCGACGCTGAGATCGCGCTTCAGGGTGCTGCGGGGTAGAGATGGCCGCCGTCCAGCGCATTCCCGACACAGCGCCCGTCGAGATCCGGCGGCTCGGCTATCCCGACCTGCCCCAGGTCATCGCCATCGAGCGGCGCGCCTTTCCCACGCCCTGGTCGCTCGCCATGTTCGTGCTCGAGCTCTCCAAGCCCTCCGGCATCTGTCTCGCGGCGTTACGCGACGGACGCCGCATCGCCGGTTACCTCATCTGCTCGCGCTACGACACCGTCTGGCATCTCATGAACATCGCCGTCGACCCCTCGCACCGACGCGAGGGAATAGCGACTGAGCTGCTCGCCGCGCTCTACGCGCGCGTCGATGATCCCCACGCCCGCTACACGCTTGAGGTGCGCCAGTCCAACCACTGCGCCATCCACCTCTACGAACGCGAAGGCTTCCGCGCCGCCGGCCTGCGCCGCCGCTACTACCAGGACAACGGCGAGGACGCCCTCATCATGTGGCGCACCCCCGCCACGCTCACCGGTTCGCTCCACGACGTACCCAATCCCGCGCCATGAGCCCGGGGTCAGGCCGCGACGGG
Source organism: Solirubrobacteraceae bacterium (assembly GCA_036561265.1). Taxonomy (GTDB): domain Bacteria; phylum Actinomycetota; class Thermoleophilia; order Solirubrobacterales; family Solirubrobacteraceae; genus Palsa-744. The sequence goes on from DATBPO010000176.1 coordinate 7,601, forward strand.
GGCATGCCGGTGCTTGCCATCGAGAGCAGCTGCGATGACACCTGCGCCGCCGTCATCGACGCCGACGGCCACGTGCTCGGCAACGTCATCTCCTCCCAGGAGGCCCACTCCCGTTTCGGCGGCGTCGTGCCCGAGATCGCCTCGCGCCATCACCTCCAGATCATCGACCTCATCGTCGCCCAGGCACTTCAGGAGGCCGGGCTCTCGCTCGCTGACATCGGCTTGGTCGCCGCCACCCGCGGCCCCGGGCTCGTCGGCGCGCTGCTCGTCGGCTTCTCCCACGCCAAGGGGCTCGCCGCCGCGCGCCGTCTGCCCTTCGCGCCCGTCGATCACCTGCAGGGACACGTCGCCGCCAACTTCCTGCGCGCGGATGGGGAGGGGTTTGAGCCGCCCTTCCTCTGCCTCATCGCCAGTGGCGGGCACACGCTGCTCGCCCACGTCCGCGAGCACCACGGCTACGAAGTGCTCGGGCGCACCCTCGACGACGCCGCCGGCGAGGCCTTCGACAAGGGCGCCCGCATGCTCGGGCTCGGCTACCCCGGTGGGGCCGCCCTGGAACGTCTGGCCGCCGGCGGCGATCCCACGGCCTTTGACTTCCCCTCCGGCGGTGCCCGGCCCCGCGCCGGCCTGGGGGTGGGACGCATCGACTTCGCCCGTTCGCTTGACTTCTCCTTCGCCGGCCTAAAGACAGCGCTGCTCTACCGCGTCCGCGAGCTCTCCTCCGAGGAACTGCAGGAGCTCGCCCCGGACCTCGCTGCGTCCTACCAGGCCGCCATCATCGACAGCCTCATCGCTCGCTGCGAGCAGGCGCTCGAAACCACCGGGCTTCACCGGCTTGCCGTCGGGGGAGGCGTCGCCGCTAACGGCGAGCTGCGCCGCCGGCTCGCTGCGTTGGGGGTCGACCTCCATGTGCCCTCGCCTGTCCTCTGCACCGACAACGCCGCCATGATCGCCTCCGCCGCCCGCTTCTCCGCGCCGCTGCCCTATCCCCACTACCTCTCGCTAGACGTCTACGCCACCGGCGAATCCCCCGCCTGAAGATCGCGCGCGGCGCATCGCCTAATCTCGGCGTTCACAGACCTCCGCGCCTCGCTCGCTCCCGCTTCGCCGTGCGCGGCCCCCACCCCTCCTCCCCCTCCCAAATTCCTTGCCGACACTGACCGTCTACACATCGCCCGACTGCCACCTCTGCCACGACGCGCTTGCTGCTCTGCGTGAGTTGCAGGGTGAAATCGAGTTCGATCTGCGCGAGCTTGACATCACGCGCGACGACGCTCTGCACCGCGCCTATCTTGAGCGCATCCCCGTCGGGGCTCTGGACGGCGAGGAGGTGTTCGAATACTTCGTTGACGCCGATCTCCTGCGGGAGCGGCTTGGGTCATTCTGAACGGACTCGCCGGCTGGCCTCGGTAGAGTCACGCTTGATGACCTTTCAGGAGTTCACCTCTGCTGCGGATGTCGCGCACGACGAGGACCCCACCACTGCCGAGCGGCTCTCGCTCGGGGTTGCCGCGCGGCTCTCGCGCTACCTGCAGGTGCTCACGCAGGCCAAGAAGATGGGCAAGGAGACCATCTCCTCGCAGGAACTCTCCGACTACACCCACGTCAACTCCACGCAGATCCGCCGCGATCTTTCGGGTTTTGGCAAGTTCGGCAAGCGCGGCGTCGGCTACAACGTCGAGTCCCTCGTCTCCCAGATCCGCAAGATCCTGCGCACCGCCGGGCAGCACAACATCGCGCTCTTCGGCGCCGGGCATCTCGGCAAGGCCATCGCCTCCTCCGACATCTTCGCCGACCACGGCTTTCGCGTCGTTGCCATCTTCGACGTCGACCCTTCCAAGGTCGGCACCGCCGTCGGCACCCAGACCGTCCGCCACACCTCCGAGCTCCGCCAGATGGTCGAGGACGAGGACATCGTCGTCGGCGTTCTCGCCGTCCCCGGCGACGCCGCCCAGGACCTCGCCGACGAGCTCGTCCAGGCCGGTGTCAAGATCATCTTCAACTACTCTGAGTCTCTCCTAGCCGTCCCGCCCGAGGTCACCGTCCACACCTCCAGCCCCGCCGTCGACCTGCTCTACGCGCTCTACTTCTACCTCACCTGAGTCGCTCTCTTGACCGGCCTCGATCTCGACCAGGCTCTCGCGACCTTCGCCCAGGCCCGCGACTTCACCGTCGGCCTCGAGGAGGAGTTCGCGCTCCTGCACCCCGACTCGCTCGATCTCATTCCCGCCTACGAGCGTCTGCACGACGCCGCGCAGGACGATCCCGTGCTCCGCGCCTCCGTCTGCGGCGAGCTCATCTCCTCCGAGATCGAGATCGTCTCCGGCGTCGGCGCCGACCTGCACGACGCCCTCGCCCGCCAGCGCGAGGCCCGGCGGGCGCTGTTTGCCCTGGCTGCCGCGCACGGTGTCGCGCTCGCTGCCACCGGCACGCATCCCTGGGCCGACTACCGGCAGCAGCCCATCATCGACACCGAGCACTACCGGCGCGTCGAGGAGGGCCTCAAGTACGTCGCCTGGCGCAACAACACCTTCTCCATGCACGTCCACGTGGGGGTCCGGGATCTCGATCGGGCCGTGCGCGTCTGCGATCGCCTGCGGCCGGTGCTGCCGCTGCTGCTGGCCATCTCCGCCAACTCCCCCTATCTCGACGGGCAGGACTCCGGCCTGCACTCCGCCCGCACCCAGAGCTTCACCAAGAGCTTTCCCCGCTGCGGCGTGCCCGACGCCTTCGGCGGCTGGGCCGCTTATCGCGAGTACATCGAGTTTCTCGTGCGCACCCACTCCATCGTCGAGTTCACCCAGGTCTGGTGGTCCGTCCGCCCCCACTTCCGCTTCGGCACCGTCGAGGTCCGCATCTGCGACGCCCAGTCCACCGCCGCGGAGTCCGAGGGCCTCTCGGCGCTGATCGTCGCCTGCGTCGCCCAGGCCGCCCGGGACGTCGACGAGGGCCGGCCGTTCGAGGACCCCGCGCCCCGCCTCATCGAGGAGAACGTCTGGCGGGCCA
>DATBPO010000177.1:0-9165 GCA_036561265.1 Solirubrobacteraceae bacterium
GTAGCGCCCGCCCACCCAGTCCCAGAAACCGAACATGTTCTCCGTGTCGATGCCGAACTCGCTTACCTTCTCGGCGTTGGTGGATACCGCCACGAAATGCCTGGCGATCGCGCCCTCATCCGCCAGCGCCGCCAGCAGCCACTCCCGCGCGGAGCGCGCGTTGGTCATCGTCTCCAGCGTGGTGAACGTCTTGGAGGACACGATGAAGAGCGTCTCCTGCGGATCCAAATCGCGCGTGGCCTCCACGAAGTCCGTGGCATCGACGTTTGACACAAAGCGGAACGTCAGCTCGCGCTCGCTGTAGTGGCGCAGCGCCTCGTACGCCATCACCGGTCCCAAATCCGAGCCGCCGATGCCGATATTGACGATATTGCGGATCGGCCGGCCGGTGTGGCCCAGCCACTGCCCCGCTCGAACGCGATCAGCGAAAGTGGCCAGGCGAGCGAGCACGGCATGCACATGCGCGGCCACATCCTCCCCCTCCAAAAAAAGCGAGCCGTTGGCGGGTACACGCAGCGCCACATGCAGCACCGAGCGGTTCTCGGAGACATTGATGCGCTCGCCTTTGAACATCGCCTCGATGCGCTCTGCCAGCTGTGACTGCTCGGCGAGTTCCAGCAGGAGCTTCAGGGTCTCATCGGTGATCCGGTTCTTGGAGTAGTCCAGGTACAGGCCGGCGCCCTGCACCGTCAGGCGCTCGCCGCGCTCGGGGTCAGATGCGAACAGCTCGCGCAGGTGCACGCTGCGGATCGCCTCGTGGTGGCTACTCAGCGCCGTCCAGGCGGGGCGCTCGCGCAGAGGCTTCAGTGTCGTGCTCATCGATCCTCCCCGATTTGATGGGACGGGCGCTGCGGCGGGACTATCCTATGCCGCGTAAGGGATCACGGTCACGTCGCTGCATCCCACGAGCTTCCAGTGGCGATTCTGCGCGAGCTTGCGCATCACCAGCGTCTTGTGCCCGGGGCCGTCGCAGTAGACGGTGCCGTATCCGTATACCAGCGCCACGTGGTCGCTCCCCGCGCCCGTCCAGATGAGGTTGTAGCCGTGGCTGGCGTACAGCCAGTCGCTGCCCGCGCCGCCATGCAGGTAGTCGCGCTGCGTCGTGGGCTGGTCCCCGGCGTGGGAATCACCCCAGATCACATCGCCCCTTTCACCCGCATAGATCGTATCGTTGCCATTTCCCCCCAGCAGCTCGTTGTGCACGTGCAGCCAGCCGTGCATCGTGCCGCTTTCGTTGTTGGGGTGACCGTGGTGGTGCCCGATCGGCGGCCACCCAACGTGGCTTGCCATGCCCGCTGCCCACGAGCATGCAATCAGAGCGCACGCCGCCGCGGCAGCGAGGACTGTGCTCGGGCGCATAGACATATGTCGGCTTTGCCCAAACCGATCACTTCTCAAGCACCGCTTCGCTGGGCCTTTCGTCCAGTCTCTGGGCCGGAGACGACATTGCGCAGCGGTCCACCCGCCGCGTAGCTGCGGATCTGCTCGCCGATGAAGCGATACACGCGCTCCTCGGCCTGGGGTGAGTCGCCGGCGAGGTGCGGCGTCAGCAGTAGGTTCGGCGCATCCCACAGCGGGTGCTCGCGTGGTAGCGGCTCGGGGTCGGTTACGTCGAGTGCCGCCCGCATGCGACCGGCTTGCAGGTGGGCCAGCAGCGCGTCTGTGTCCACCACTGCGCCGCGCGCGGCGTTGACCAGCAGCGCGCCGGGGGTAATTCCCGAGAGCATGCGCTCGTCAATCAGATGATGCGTCTGCGGCGTGAGGGGCACCGTCAACACGACGATCTCGGCTGTGCCGAGCAGCTGCGGCAAGCTCTCTGTGCCGTACACACCGGCACGCGCCGTGGAGGCCACGGGCGCCACATCCACGCCGAGCGCCGTCAGCTTCTCCGCCACGCAACGGCCGATCGAGCCATAGCCGACCACGAGCGCACGTTTGCCCGCCAACTCCTGCAGGAGCTCATGGCTCCAGGCGTGCTGCGCCTGGCGTCGCACGAATTCCGGCAGGCGCTTTTCCATCGCCAAGATCGCGGACAGCACCCACTCGGCCACCGCGGTATCGCGGGTGCCGCGCGCGCTGCAAACCGTCACCCCCTCCGGCACCCACGGCAGCAGCCACTCCGTGCCGGCGGAGATCGCCTGCACCACCTTCAACCTGGGCATCTGGCCGAGTAGCTCCAGGACGGGACGCGCGTCATACGGCGGCACCAGGAACTCCGCCTCACGGATCGCCGGCGGCGGTGGCGATCCCTCTGGGATCAGGTGCAGCTCAACCTCCGCGGGCAGCGGCTCGGCGAAGCTGCGCTGCTCCCGGTCGCGCATCCACACGCTGATGCTCATGGCGACATCAAACAGCATGGGTGAGCGGCGCTGCACCCACTAACCTTTGCGGCATGTGCAGAAACATCAGGACGCTCTACAACTTCGAGCCACCCGCCAGCGAGGAGGAGGTGCACAGCGCCGCCCTGCAGTACGTGCGCAAGATCAGCGGCTTCACCAAGCCCTCGCAGGCCAACGCCGATGCCTTCGAACGCGCCGTCGAGGAGGTCACCGAGGTCTCGGCCAGGCTGCTCAGCCAGCTCGTCACCACGGCCCCTCCGAAGGACCGCGAGGTCGAGGCCGCGCGACGCCGGGCGCGCAGCGAACAGCGCTTCGCGGCGTAGCTCCGCAGCCGCTCTTCCAGTCGTCGGAGATCTGCCCGCGACACGATGCGTGCTGCTGATCGGTCGGTTGCCCGTGAGGGCCTATACCGCGCGGATTGTGATGGTTGAGCGCACGGTGGTGTGTGTTAGGCCCTTGAGATCGTGGGCGACGAGTGTCACGCGCGCACGGATCAGATGCCGGCGGGCGAGCAGGGCGCGCGCCCGCTGCGACAGGTGCAGCCTGACAGTGCTCACGTGCCCACCCGCCACCGTGAAGGAGCCCGCGGCGAGGGTCAGGAGGGCGGCCTTGCCGCTCTTGGAATGACCGCCCGTGGCTCCGATGGCAGTGAGCATCCGCAGCGCGACCCTGCCGAAGCAGCGGCTCTCGCGGGCGGGGCAGCTCACCCGGACGCGCACCGTGCCCGATGCGCTGGCAGCAAGTGCCGCGCTTGTCAGCTCGGCATCGGGCAGTAGGGGCGCTTCATGCGTCTGAGGGGGCAGCGCCGGGATCGCAGGCCCCTGCTGCACGAGCGCCAGCGTCGGCGCCGGCTGGGGCGGCTGTATGACGGGCGGCGTTTCTTCGCTCGGCCCGGGCGCCGGCGCGGGGAGGGCTCCCACGCCGTCGAAGTGCACTTCGTGCAACCCGGTTGTATCTTCACCGTTGATCTCCCACACGCTGCTCGTCGCGCCCGAGCTTGAGGGTGCGAACGTGACGGTCTCCGTCACGACTTCCCCGGGCTCGATCGTCGTCCCCTCCGGCAGCGAGGTGGTAGCCGTGAAGGCCCCGCCGATGGGCGGCTTTGACTTGGTGATGGTGACGTTGGTACCACCGCTGTTGGTGATCGTGAAGCTCTTGCTGGCACTCGCGCCCACCGGCACTTCGCCGTAGTCGTTGGTTTCGCTTGCGATCTGCAGCGCTCCGGGCAGACCGGCGCTGCCGGAGAGGCCGACCGCTCCGTTACCTCCAGTGGTGTCTAGTCCGATCTGGCTTTCAAACTTGCCCGTGGCCGTGGGGTCGAAGGTGACCGTAATCGTCAGTGCATGGCCGGGTTCGATCGTCGAGCCGAGCGCGGGCACGCCTTCGGCGGCGAAGGGCGCGGCTGGCAGGTGCACGGCTTCGATGCTCAGCGGCGTGCCGCCGACGTTGCGGAAAGTCGCGCCCGCGGATAGCTGGCCACCGATAGTGGTACCGCCGAAGGTCACCAGTGGCGGCGTGACTTCGAGCTTTGCCGAAGCCGCCTGCGCGTTGCCCGAGAGCGCGAAGGTCGCCGTCTTACCGCTGCTGGTCTTGGCCGTGAGCGTCGCCGCGAGCGGACCGGTGGCGGTGGGCGCGAAGGTAATTGGGATCTGGATCGTCTGACCCGGAGCGAGCGCCGCGGGCAACGGGATCGAAGGTGTGCCTAGCGTGAACTGGGACGAGCTCGATTCAAGGCTTGCGAGCGTGAGCGCTTCGTTTGCTGTGAGCGTGAGCGTCTTTTCTGAGGATTCGCCAAGGGTCGTGGTGGGGAAGGCCGTTGCGGGGCCTGAGAGCACCGGCGTGACCGGCGAGCCGAAGGCGAGCACATGGCCGTCGCGGGTACCCACGTACAGGCGCCCCGCGCCCACGCCGGGCAGCGCGAACTTCGCGGAGGTGCCGATCGGCGCACTGAAGAGCAGCACCGGCTTGCCTTCCTTGGGGATCGGTTCGTAAGCGCGCAACTGTGCGCCAGTCCCGCCGCCGTTCGGCGCCCACACGAGCCAGATGAGCGCCGAGCTCGGAGTGGTTCCATCGGAGGTGATGACGGGCGCGCTGGAGGAGAAGCCGAACGCATCGGAGGAAGTGGCCTGGAGTGACAGCGTCGGGGTGCCGGTGCCGGAGAGCCCATACTGGTAGACGCGCAGGTTGCCCGACGAGGGTGCTCCGGTGGTGCCGCCTGAGGCCGTCGGGATATAGACCCAACCGCCTTCCCCGGGCCAGACGCCCGGCCGCGACCACACACCGCCGTAGGGGCCGATGCGCTGCACGACATCGTCCGCGCCGGATGGCCCCTGACCGATCCCGCCGAGGTCATCACGATTGAGCAGGTAGACGTAGCCGTCCTTGCCGACCGCAACGGCCAGGTGCGGCGTGGCCGCCGTGCCGAAGAATTCTGCGGGCAGCCCCGTGACGCCACCGGAGGCGAAGTCGGCGTCCCAGGAGTCAAGCGATTCGGCATCGAAGGGAGCGAAGAAGTCGGTTGGCTTCAGCGAGCCATCTGGCTGCACCTGCAGGCGTATGACCGACTCGCCGAGGTTCGCTGGGGGCGCGTTGCCGGGCGCCGGGGTTTCCGGGGCGCCGCCGTTGCCGGTGCTCAGCAGGATGTTGCCGGGGGCGTCGGAGGTCAGGCCCGCGCCCGACTGCCAGATGCCGGCGCCGCTGCCGCTGGCCACCGAGACCCAGCGGGCCGTGATGGCGCCCGCTGTAGAGACGCCGAACACCCAGCCCTGCCACGGCGTGATGTCGCAGTGCGAGCCGAAGGCCGCGTAGACGACGCCGTTCATCAGCAACAGTCCCGGGCGCTGCAGCTGGGTCGTCGGCTGAAATGTCTGCGCAGGTGCGTTCTGGGCCGTGCCGCTGAGCTCCACTGGAAAGCCCGGCTCCTCTGAGCCCGTTGTGACGTTGACCGCGTCCATGTACCAGCGCGCCGGCCCGGAGCTCCCCGAGGCATAGGTCTTGTGCGTCAGATAGGCGATGTGCGTCGTGGGGTCGATCACCGGTGTCGCCGTCACGCCGATCGAGGGCGTCAGATCGCCGCAGCCGATGTCGCTGGGGTTCCACGGCGTGCCGAGGTTCAGCGGCTGGGACCACTGCAGCGCGCCCGTCGTGGGGTCAAGGCCGTAGACCTTGTTCTTCTCCGTGGCGACGAAGAGGGTGCCGTCGTCAAGCAGGGGCTGGGCGTATACCTGCCCTTCTACGGACGCCGACCACAGCTGGCCGAACGTACCGCCGCTCACCAGCTGCGGCGTGAGCGAGGGCTCATCGGGATACCAGCCGGTGCGCAGATTATCGCCCGAGTTGGTTATTTCCTGGCCCAAGGCTGACGGGGCCGCCACGAGCAGCAGCGCCAGCAGGGCCACCCCCGCCAGCAGCGTGCTGAGAACCGACACTGCGCGCATCCTGCGCATGGACCTCCCCTTCCTTGGCGGTGCCGTCTTCTTGGCACCGGAGACTCGGATGATCCAAGGATAAGACACCCCGCGGCCCGCTGCGCAACGCGATGCCGCTGCCCGACGCGATGCCGCTGCCCGACGCGATGCCGACTGCAACGCAATGCCGACCGCGCAACGCAACGCGCTGGCTGCGCGGCTATCTCGCGACTCGGTAGGTCAGGTGGGTGACGCCCGGAGCCTCAACCACACCGGTGCACTCGATCCCGATCTCCGCCACGTCGAGATTGTCGAGCAGGCGCGTGCCACTCCCCAGCAGCACCGGGACGAGATTGATCTGCATTTCGTCGATCAAGCCGGCCGCGAGATACTGCTGGGCCACGTTTGCGCCGCCGCCCAACGATACATCCTTGCCGCCTGCGGCCTCACGGGCCTGCTCCAGCGCGGCTTCAATGCCGTCGGTGACGAAGGTGAAGGTGGTGCCGCCCTGCTTGCGCACCGGCTCGCGCGCGTAGTGGGTCACGATGAAGACCGGGTTGTGAAAGGGCGGATCATCCCCCCACCAACCGTCCCACGGATCCGCGCCCCACGGCCCCTCGCCACCGAACATGTTCCGGCCCATGATCGTTGCGCCGATGTTTGCAAGCGACCGCTCTACGACCTCGGTAGATGCGTTGACCTCACCGCCTTCGCGGCCATGGGGTCGGCGCCACGCCTCCAGCGCGAAGGCCCACTCGTGCAACCGCAAGCCCCCCTCCCCCAGCGGGTTCTCCACGCTCGGGTTCGGTCCGGCGATGAAGCCGTCCAGCGACATCGCGATGTTGAATCTCAGTCTGTTCATTGCTCATGGTTCCTTCCTGGTTGCGGGGCGCGGGTGTATGTTGTGCCTACCAAAAGCGAGGAGGCTAGTGATGTATGTACGTGTAGTCAGGTTTACCAACGTGAACGCCGAGCGGATGGACCAGCTGCTGGCGCGTATCAAGGAGTCCGACGGCCCACCCCCCGGCGTGCCCGCCACCGGCTTGACGATCATGTTCGACGCGGCCCAGAGCACAGCAGTCGTCCTCCAGAACTTCGCGACGGCCGAGGATATGAGGGCAGGTGCCAAGGCGTTCGACGCGATGGACGCCTCCGAGACGCCGGGGGTGCGCGCATCCGTGGATATGTGCGAGACGAAGCTCGAGCTGCAGGTCTGAGCGTCCCCGTTGGCGGGCGGAGCCGCCGCAGCGCTCAGGCGCCAGCGACCTGTCCGAGGACCGCACGGTGCCTGCCGCCCGTGGTTGGCAAAATGTGGAGGGATGCCTGATGAGCTTCCTGAGCTGCTCGTCGCCGACAGAGCCCGCTGGCGATCCTGGCTCGGCGCACACCATAAGGATCAAAGTGGTGTGTGGCTCGTGCTCGCCAAGAAGCACGTGATCGAGCCGACCAGGCTCAGCTACGACGAAGCGCTCGAGGAGGCTCTTTGTCACGGCTGGATCGACGGCCAGGTACGGCGCCGCGACGAGCGTACATTTCGCCAGCGGTTCACCCCCAGGCGGGCGCGCAGCTCGTGGTCACAACGCAACGTCGGTCTCGTCGAGCGGCTACAGGCCGAGGGCTTGATGCACCCGGCGGGGCTCGCGGCGGTCGCGCTGGCGAAGGACGATGGACGCTGGGATGCTGCCTACGCAGGTCAGGCAACGATCGAGGTGCCGGCGGACCTCACCGCGGCGCTCGACGTCGAGCCTCGCGCCAAGGCGATGTTCGATCGTCTCAGCAGTCAAAACCGATATGCGGTCCTCTACAGGATTCACGAGGCCAAGCGCAGCGACACCCGCGCGCGGCGCGTCGAGCGTTTCGTGGCGATGCTGGCGCGCGGGGAGACCATCCATCCACAGGGCAAAGCGAAGTAGCAGCTGCGCCGACGGCGGCTAGCGGAGTGGACCTGCGACCGCCCGGCCCCCAGCCTGAGGGATGGGGTGTCGCCCAGGTGATGGAGCCCGTGTTTATTGGGGTTTGTGGCTCTGAGTGCTTCTGAGTTTTCCTCAATTTGTTCCCCGAATTGTTCCCCAGCAGCGAGCCCATGTCCGCCGCTGGGGTGCCGCCACGGAGGCCCTACGGATTCGGACGACCCTTGACGATCTCGTCGCTCATCCGCTTCACGAGCGCAGTCAGTTCGCTGAGTACGTCAACCGCGTTCGTCAACGGCAGGTTGAGGCCCGAGAAGCCCTCGCTCGTAGCTGGTCCGAACGTCAGGTTGGCGTGGCCGTCGGGGTACATGTACAGCTTGCCCAGCGACACGCGCACGCCCTTCGGCGTCTTTACGACCGGAACATCCTTTACTGAGGCCATTGCCCCTCCTTCGGGAATGTGGCGTTGTCCACCTGGGCGCCCATAAGGCCAACAGGCAGGCGCGACATCGATCGCGCCCTCGAATGGTCGCACGAAAGCGAACCCAACGCAATAGGCTGCAGATCCGGCGAGAGGCTTCAGCGCGCGGGCGCAGTGCCAGCGGCGCCTTTGGCGCGACGACTGGATGTTGGCCGCACTCGCGGAGAAGCAGTCTTCTTCGCGGTCGGCTTGCGCCCTTTCGAGGTCCTGGATGAGGAGTCGGTGCCTCTGACGGCACGAGCACGTCGGCTACCCGCTCTCGCCGTGATCGAACTGTCATCGACAAGCTGAAGGCGCTTGCCCAGCGGACGCAGCAAAGCGGTGATCGTGGCATAGGTGGGGTTGCTCGCCCCGGTCTCGATACGCGATATCTCGCTCTGGGGCACACCGGAGAGCTTCGCAAGCTCCCGCTGGGAGAGCTTGCCATCCCTGCGGCCCTCGATGAGCTGGCTGGCAAGACTGAACTCCTCGCGGAACTGCTCCAGCTCGCGAACGGCTTGCGGACCCTCTTCCTGGGCCTCCCGCTCGATATCTGCAATCAGCTGGCTGAAGTCATTGGACATGATGATGGGTTATATCACATCGCATCTTGTCATCGCTTCCGCCGCGCTTGAGGCTTGAGCGAGTCTCCCTCCCTCCGTCGTGTTCCCTTGCGCCCCGCACGCCACGACATCAGCCGTGAGCGGGCCGTCTCGATCTCCCGCTGTTGGCGTCGGGACGACGGACTCCTCCCCTTGTCGTAGCCGTGCAGGACCAGGATCTTGCGATCACCGTGGGCATGGCAGAAGACCCGCAAGACGATCTTCTCGGCGATCCCGTCGTCAGGCTTGACGGTGCGATCGACGCGGAACTCGAACAGCCCCTGTCCGAGTTGGCGACCCCACGACCTCTCCCCCACGACCTGCACCCCGTGGCGCTGGAGGATCTCGTTCATCGCCATGCCCAGCGCGCGCCGCTTGGTGGCACTCAGATCGTCCTTAATCCATGACAAGCACGGCATCTGGCCTGTCTCGTCGGCGTAGAACTCA
>DATBPO010000178.1:0-18737 GCA_036561265.1 Solirubrobacteraceae bacterium
GACCGCGAAGGCGCGCTGGGAACTGGCCAACTATGTGACGCAGAACTCCTACGTGGACCCGTGGCCCGAAGGCGGCTCGAACTACCCCGAAAACGAGGAAGGGCGGCAGGCGATGGAAAGCGCCATGGCCTACTGGGGCAACCCCCTGCTGAGCCCCGAAAGCGCCGCGCGCATCGAGACCTTCGCCGCCAACTGCCTGCAAGGGCAGACCGCCGACTGGGAGCAGAGCCCCTACCGGGCGATCCGCCAGAACGCCCTGCGCATGCTGATCGCGACATCTCCCGACATGCAGGTGAGCTGAGCATGACGAGCTTTCACACGACAAACCGGCCCACACGGCCGGCTCTGCCGGCCCCCTCCAAAAAGGTCTTCCCACGATGAGCCGCGCCTGCTCGTGCAACGATTTCAACCGCGCGCAGCTGTTGCGCAAAGGCGTCGCCGCCGCGGGGCGCGGGCTGCCGAGCATCGAGCCGGGGATGCCCACGCCGGCGGGCACGGGCCTCGACCGGCGCACCTTTCTGCTGCGCTCCGCCGGCGCCGCGCTGTCGGTCTACGGCGCCTCGATGCTGGGGGTGCGCCACTTCGAAGAGGGCATCGCCAAGGCCGCGGAAGGGCCCGCCAAGCCCGTGCTGGTGTCGATCTTCATGGAAGGCGGCTGGGATGCGATGTCGGTGCTGGCGCCGGTGGGCGATCCGAAGTACGCGCAGTTGCGCCCCGCATTGGCTTTAAAGGAAGGGGTGGGGGCCGCGTTCAGTGAGGACTCGCGGTTGATGTGGCACCCCCAGGCGCAAGGGTTGGCCACGCTGCACGACGAGGGCAAGGTGTCAGTTTTTCCCGCCGTGGGCTACGACCCGCCCGATGAGAGCCATTTCACGAGCCGCCACTACTGGGAGGTCGGTCAGCTGGACACCGAAACGCGCAGCGGCTGGATGGGGCGGCTGCTCGATGCGACCGGCGAAGAAGACAACCCACTGCAGGGGTTGAGCCTCGACTACAGCCTGGCGCCCTCGCTCGCAACCACGCGCGTGCCGGTCGCGGCGGTCTCAACGCCAGCGGACTACCGCCTGTGGGCTTACGGCGTGGATGAACCGATCATGGGCCCCGCGGTGCAGGCGTACGGCGATCTGGGGGCGCTGCCCGCTCCCTCGCCCGCGTATGCGCAGGCGCGCGGGGCGTCGCTTGACACGAGCATCGTGCTCGGGCAGATGGCCTCCTTCGTGGGAGCCAATGGGGAACCGACATACAAGTCCTCTGTCACCTACCCCACTGGCGACGCCTTCCCCGAACGCCTGGAAGCGCTCGCCGCGATGCTGCACGCGGGGATGCCGATCCGCTGTGTGTCGCTGAATGGAGTCGGCGGCTACGACACGCACAGCGACGAGAGCGAAACGCTCAAGACCAACCTCGGCAAGACCGTGGAATCGGTGCTCGCGTTCCAGCGCGACCTCGAAGCCCGCGGCCTCGCCGATCGCGTGCTTGTCGAGCTGTGGTCGGAGTTCGGGCGCCGCCCGGAAGAAAACGGCTCGGGCACCGACCACGGCGCCGCGGGGGCCGCGTTCGTGATCGGCACGAAGGCGAAGGGCGAAATGATCGGCGAGTTCCCCGGGCTCGCACAGCTCGATGAAAACGAAAACCTGCGTAACACGAGCGACTTCCGCGCGCTCTACTGCTCGCTTTTGGAGCAGTGGTTTCAGACCGACGCCGGCCTGGTGATCCCCGACGCGGCCTCCCAGCCCCGGCCGGTGCTCGTCAAGTGAGCGCGCGCGCCTGGCGCCGGGGGCTCGTGGCGCTGTGCGCTCTGTGCCTGGCGGGGGCAATGACGAGCGCTGTGGCCGCGGCGCCCAGCACTGCCAAGCAGCGCCATCTCGCCAAGCAGCGCCATCCCAGCAAGCAGCGCCATCCCGCCAAGCGCTCATGTCAGCGGCGCCGCCGCAACAAGCACAAGCGCTGCCCCGCCGCGCAGCGGCGCAAGTCTGCCGGCACTCCCGCCCGCCGATCCGCCGGCCGCGGCGCTCCCAACGCGCCCTCCAACTCGCCGGGGGCAGGGGCTATTTCCGGCGCCCTTAATACATCCGGGGGCATCGGCGGGAATGTAGGCGGGGCCGAAAATCCACCCCGCGAAGTGCCGCCCGTGCAGGAACCTGGACCGGGCAGCGAAGCCCCCCGCGGCCCCGCGCACCTGCAGGTCAGCGCCAAGGAGTTCAGCCTCACGCTCTCGCGCCCCGCCACACCCGGCGGGCGCCTACAGCTTGAGCTCGTCAACGCCGGCCAGGACGAACACAACCTGCACATCCGCCCCGCGGCCGGCGGCCCCGACGTGGGCGCCGTGGGCATCGTGCTGCCCGGCCACCACGCAGATGTCGAATTCCAGCTCAAGCCCGGGACGTACACCCTCTACTGCGCCATCCCCGCGCACGAGGAACTAGGCATGAAGGCCACGCTCACCGTGCAGTAGACCCTCCAGTTGCGGAAGAAAGCGGTCTCCAAATGCGGAAGTAGAGGGCCTCCAATTGCGGAAGTAAAAGGTCTCCGATTGCGGAAAATACGCTAGATAGGCGAGCTGCGGGTGGGCAAGCTGCACGTGGACGAGCTGACAGTGGCTCACCGTTCGCCGGAGTAGACGCCGCCTCTCGCTTGAGCAACGCCCACCCGACCTTTAGACTCAAACGCCATGGGGCTTCCGCCTGGACCGCGCGGACCGGCTGTGCTGAGCACGGTGCGCTTCGTGCGCTGGCCGGTGCAAACGCTGCGGGCATGGCACGCACGCTATGGAGACCTGTTCACCGTGCGCTTCACCGGCTTCGGGACGGGCGTGTACGTCGTGGACCCGGAGGCGATCAGGGAGCTGTTCACGGGCGATCAGTCGGACTTGCGCGCGGGGGAGGCGAACTCGTTCATGGAACCGGTGCTGGGGCCGCATTCGGTGCTGGTGTTGGACGGCCCCGAGCACCTGCGCCAGCGCAAGCTGCTGCTGCCGCCCTTCCAGGGCTCGCGCGTGGGCGCGTTTCGCGAGGTGATCAGGGAGGTAGCCGAGCGCGAGATCGCTGGCTGGCAGGCAGGGCAGGAGCTCGTGCTGCGTGAGCGTATGCGGGCATTGACCTTCGAGGTGATCTGCCGCGCCGTGTTCGGCGTGACGCGCCCCGAGCGCGTGGAGCGCTTGCGGGTGACGCTGGGCGCGGTGATCGACAGCAGCCCCATCTTCATGATCGCGCCCGCGATCCGTGCGGACCTCGGCCCGCTGAGTCCCGGCGGACGCTTCGCGCGGCGGCTGCGCGCGGCCGATGAGCTGCTGTATGAGGAGATCGAGGAGCGCCGGCGCGAGCCGGATCTGGAGGAGCGCAGCGACGTGCTCTCGCTGCTGCTGCGCGCGCGCGACGAGGAGGGGCAGGCGATGAGCAACGCCGAGCTGCGCGATGAGCTTTTCACGATGCTGGGTGCCGGACACGAGACGACCGCGACCGGCCTGGCGTTCGCCTTCGAGCTACTGCTGCGCAACCCGCGCGTGCTGGGGCGCCTGCGCGAGGAGATCGCCGCCGAGGAGGATGACGCCTATCTCGACGCCGTCGTCAAGGAGACGTTGCGCCTGCGCCCAATCATCGACGCGGCCGAGCGCACGCTCACCAAGCCGCGCACCGTCGCCGGCTGGGAGCTGCCCGCGGGGATGAAGGTGTATCCCGGGATCGCGCTCGTGCACCTGCGCGAGGACCTCTACCCCCAGCCGCACGAGTTCCGCCCCGAGCGCTTCAGCGAGGATGGCGCCGAGTCCTACTCCTGGCTGCCCTTCGGCGGCGGCATCCGCCGCTGCATCGGCGCCGCCTTGGCGCAGGCCGAGATGGCCGAGGTGCTCCGGATCGCCGTGCCCGCGGTCGAGCTGGCGCTCCTGCGCGAGCAGCCCGAACCGGTGGTGCTGCGCGGGATTACGCTCGCGCCCAAGTACGGGGTGGGAGTAGTGGTGCGGGGAGTGAGGGCGCCCCTCGCCGGCGCCGTAGCGCCGGTGCCAGTGGCGGCTGCCTGAGCCTCGAACAACGCGTCGACATGGCCGCGCCCTCAAGCCGCTGGACAACCAGCCCACGTCCACTAACCTGCTGAAGATGAGCGATCTCTCCCAGCTGCGAGTCTCCGATGCGGATCGGGAGCGCTTGATCGAGGAGCTGCACGAGCACACGGTGGCGGGCCGGCTCACCGCGGAGGAGCTCGAGGAGCGCATCGGCGGCGTCTACCGCGCGACCACGTACGCGGACCTTGACGCGTTGCACACCGACCTGCCGGTCAGCGCCTCCTCTGTACAGCTGGAGCTGAGCAAGCGCAAGTCGCGCCTGCGCCGTCGCCTCGCGCAGGAGGCCGGCGGCTCGCTCAGCGTCTCGGCGATTTGCGTCGGCATCTGGATCCTCGCCGGCGCCGACGGCGGCTTCTGGCCCGGCTGGATCATCGCCTTCACGATGATGCCCCTCGTGCGCGACAGCTGGCGCCTGCTCGGCCCGGCCTCGGATGTCGAGGCGATCGAGGCCCGCCTGCAGTCGCGCCGTAACCGCCACCTGGCCCGCGGGCATCGCCGCGCCCGGTACCGCGGGTTGCCCTGGTCATAAGAGCCATGCTTCGCCGCCACGATTGAGCAGGTCCTCGTCGCGAGGATAAGCCCGAAGCAGCTGCTCCAGCGACATCACCAGCTGGCCGACGGCACCTCGGCTCAAGGAGACGCGAGCCGGCACGCACACGAGGCCGTAGGTCTTCGTGCCGGCCCGCATCGCCTGCCCAAGCAGCGGACGAAAGTCACCGAGATCCTGGGTGACGATCGCCCGGCGCTGCTCGGGCATGGCGGCGAAGTGCACGCGATCGGAACGGCCGATCAGCTCGGGATGCTCTTTGACAGCAATGACATCGTGCCCACGGGCACGCAGCTGGCGGGCTATCTCGGGCGAGAAGTGCTCGTCCAGCAGCAGCCTCACACGCCGATCGCTTCCTGAGCCGCGCGCCAGTTGGCCTCCTCGAGCTCGCTGAGCTCGTAAACGCGCGCGATCCAGTCATCGATCTCCTCACGGCTGGAGCCGTAGTAGCGAATGGCCGTCTCGATCAGCCTGGGCTCGACCTCCAGGTAGGCCGCAGCCTCTGCGGCTGAGCCGTCATTGTCTTTGAGGACCTTCACCACCTCCCACACATCCAAGCCCGAGCCCATGAGGGCGGGGCGACGACCCATCGGCCCGTCGAGGAAGTGCACACCCGGGACTTCATCCATCACTAGCCCCTCGGCCAGATAGCGCTCGGCAAGCGTGGTTCGCGCCTCCCCCGAGAGGCGCGCGCGCCTGCGCAGGCGCTCCAGTGTCCCCAACTGGGGGCGCATGGACAACTGTCCTCGTGCCTGCTCAGTCATTACGCACACAGTGTATCACGACGCATTCGCGCCAGGCGCCTGCCCCCTAGCGCCTTGGGCCGTACGGGTAAGGCAGGGACGAGCGCCCATGTTTGACTGCCAGACGTACGGCTCCGAGTTACCAGAGCTCAGACTCCGAGTTACCATGCGCTAGACTCCGAGTTACCAGAGCCCGGACTCCGAGTTATCAGAGAACATCCAACCCATGAAGCTCATCGACAGATGCCTGACGGAGACGGTCGTGGAGGCTATGCAGGAGGCCCGGGCGGTCGCGCTGCTGGGGGCCAGGCAGGCGGGCAAGAGCACGCTGGCCAAGGCGCTGGCCACCGGACCGCTGCCGGCGGACTATCTGACGCTCGATGACGAGCCGACGCGCTCGCTGGCAGCCGGCGACCCGCATGGCTTTGTGGCAGGACTCGGGCGGCGGACGGTGATCGATGAGGTGCAGCGCACGCCGGCGCTGTTGCTGGCGATCAAGTCGCGGCTGGACCGGGATGACACTCCAGGGCAGTTCTTACTCACGGGGTCGGCGAACCTGCGGCGTATCCCCACCGTGGCCGATGCACTACCGGGGCGGGTGGACTACCTCACGCTGTGGCCCTTGACACAGGGCGAGATCGGCGGACGCCGGGAGGACTTCCTTCCGCGACTGTTTGCAGGGGAGATCCCACACATCGACGACGCGCCGGTGGGGCGTGAGCAGTACACGGAGATGCTGCTCGCGGGCGGCTTTCCCGAGGCGCAGCGGCGTAGTGCGGCGTCGCGACGGAGATTCTTCGATAGCTACGTGACGACGATCGTGGAGCGCGACGTGGCGGACACTTCGCACGTGAGCGACCCCGCCTCGGTGGGAGCGCTGCTGCGGCTGGTGGCCGCACGCTCTGGATCGCTGGCTCGCTACGACGCGCTCGCGCGCGATGCCGGGGTCAGTGGCAAGACGGCGAAGGCGCACCTCGATGTGCTGGAGCGCCTGTTCCTCGTGCGCATACGGCCGCCCTGGCACGTCAACCTGGGCAAGCGGACGGTGAAGGCACCGAAGCTCTACCTCACCGACCCCGGACTACTCGCGGCGCTGCTCGGCGTGGACGCGCGGCGGCTGCACGAGGACGGCGGCCTCGCGGGCGCGCTGTTTGAGACGTTCGTCGCGACGGAGTTAGAGCGCCAGGCCTCGTGGTTGGGAGAGCCGCTGCGCTTCTGGCACTACCGCGAAGATGTGCGCGAGGTGGATGTGATCGTGGAGCGCCCTTCGGGCGAGATCACCGGCGTGGAGGTGAAGGCAAGCGCGACGGTCCGCGCGGAGGACTTCCGCGGGCTGGTGCACCTGCGCGAGCGCCTCGGCAAGCGCCTGCGCGCCGGAGTCGTCCTCTACGCCGGCGAGCGCACGCTGCCCTTCGGCGAGCGGCTGTGGGCGCTTCCGCTGCAGGCGCTGTGGCGTGGCTGAGTTGCTACTCCCCCTACCCCGGCAGCGAGATGCTGTTGGCCGCTACATCGCGCAGCGCCGCCACCGCCCCGGCGTACATGCGCTCCTTGATGGTGGCAAGCGTCGCGGGGTCCTTGCTGGCCTGGGAGGCGGCGAGGGCGATCGCCTGTGGGAGCACCTGCTCCTCGGGGACCGCCGCGTTTACGATGCCCGCGGAGAGAGCGTCGCCGCCGCCGTAGCGCCGGCCGGTGGTCATCGCCTCGTGCGCGGCGCCGATCGGCAGGCGCGCCATGATCAGGGCGCTCATGCCGGGGCTGAAGGGGATGTTGATGTCGGCCTCGGGCAGGCAGAAGTAGCCGCGGTCGGCGCGCATCACGCGCTGGTCGTGGGCCACCGCGAGCATCGCGCCGGCGGCGAAGGTGTGGCCCTGCAGCGCCGCCACGGTGGGGACGCCGAAGGTGAGGACGCGCGCGAAGAGCTCGTGGACCTGGGTGAGGAAGGCGTTGGCCTGCTCGAGGTTCGCCGCCAGCCATTCGAGGTCAAGACCGTTGGAGAAGATCTTGCCCTGCGCAGCGCTCACCAGCGCGCGCGGCAGCGGCGCGGCCTCGACCTCATCGAGCAGCGCGTTGACAGCGCCCACCCAGTCGGGGTTGAAGCGGTTCTCGTCGTCGCCGAGGTCGAGGATGAAGACGTCGTCCTGGCGGGTAAGGCTGGGCATGGCGCTCCTTGCGGTCGGGGGAGCGCGATGCTAACTAATGCGAGGGCACCAGCACGATCCCCACCACGCGCTCGGCGCCGAGCAGCTTGGCGGCCTGCACCGCGATCTGCCCCAGCACGCCCGAGGCGCCCAGCACGAGAACGTGCTCGCCCTCCTTCAGCTGCGCGCGCCAGGTGAGCGCCAGCCACGCCGTCATGCCCGCGATGCCAAGCGCACCTTCACCACCGCCTGCCCCGGGCCGGCAATGGGCTCCTGGAAGTCATCCGCGCGCGGCACTCCATACTCATGCAGGACGGCAGCCCTCATCAGGGCTCAGTATGCACGACGACCTCTGCGATCTGCGGCAGCTGGCGGCGCAACTGATCCTCGAGCTCGGAGGCCAGGCGGTGGGCGTCCATGAGCGAGGCCGCGCCGAGGCCGACGGTGAGGAAGACCACGCGGCCGGCCTCGGTTGACATCAGCCGCAGCGAGCGCAACTCGATGCCGCCGCGTTCGCTCAATAGGCGGCCGATCTCTGCCCGCGCCTCGCGCTCGGCGTCGCCCTGCGCCGGTCGTGCACGCAGCGGCTGCTCCAGCGGCTCGAGGTGGCTCTGCACATCGCTCACGCCCGGCCAGGTGCGAATCGCCCGCTCGATGCGCTCGGCGATGGCGTGCGCGGTGCGTAGATCCAGATCCGCCGGGAACTTCAGGTGCAGCGAGACTGTTACCGAGCCGGCCTCTTCGAAGATCGTCACGTCGTGGGTTTCGCGCACCAGCGGCTCCGCCAGCGCGATCGCCAGCACACGGTCGCGCAACTGCAGGCCCGAGCGCCGCGGCTCCACGTGCACCACGACGTCGCTGCCGGGCAGCACGCTCTCCACCGCCGCCTCCACGAGGCTCGCCGCCTGATGGCCCTCCACCACCGCCTGTCCCGGCGCCACCGCCACCACCACATCCGCGAAGTAGCGGCCCGCCGACTCGCGCAGGCGCAGGCGCGTGAGCTCTATCTCCGAGCCCAGCGCCGCGATCGCCGCCTCCGCCGCCTCGCGCGCCTCCGCCGGGGTGCGATCCATCAGCACGTTCGCGTTTTCCGCGATCAATCGCAGCGAGGCCGCGAAGATGATCGCCGCGATTACTAGCGCCGCGATCGCATCGGCCTGTGCGAAGCCGGCGCGCACCAGGAGCAGGCCAACCAGCACCGCGACCGAGCCCGCCATGTCGCCCGCAAAGTGCCACGCGTTCGCGTGCAGCGCCGCGCTGCCGTAGCGGCGTGCGGTGCGCAAGGACACCACCGTGCGGCTCACGTCGACCGCCAGCGCGATGGCGATCACGACAAACACGTACCACTGCGCATCCGGCGCGCTGCCGCCGCCCAGCAGGTGCGCGATCGCGCCGACGCTCACCACGATGCCGCCCGCCAGCAGGATCACCGCCTCGCCCAGCGCGCCCAGGTTCTCCGCGCGGCGGTGACCGTATGGGTGGCCCGCGTCGGCCGGGCGACCGCCGAGGCGCACCGCGAAGAACGTCAGCACGGCCGCGACGACGTCGCCGCTTGACTCCACGCCGGCGGAGATCAGGCCCAGGCTGCCCGCCGCCAGGCCCACCCCCAGCTTCAGCGCCACCAAAAGTGCCGCGGCCGCGATGGATACCAGCGTGCGCCGGCGCACCACCGTGCGCTCATCCTCGCCCC
This sequence comes from Solirubrobacteraceae bacterium, assembly GCA_036561265.1. Taxonomy (GTDB): domain Bacteria; phylum Actinomycetota; class Thermoleophilia; order Solirubrobacterales; family Solirubrobacteraceae; genus Palsa-744. Next base: position 9,176 of record DATBPO010000178.1, read on the forward strand.
TCGTCACCCCCAGAGCCTAAGCCCCGGGGCGCACGGCATCGCTCAGCCGAGGATCTTGGCCTTTGCGTCGGCGAACTCCTGGTCGGTGAGCACGCCCGACTCGTGCAGCTGCCCTAGCTCCTTGAGGCGCTCGATCGGGTCCACTTCTGGCGCAGCGGGCGCGGCTGCCGGGGCAGGCGGTGGCGCCATCTGCTGCTGCTGGGGCTGTTCCTGGGGCTGTTCCTGCGCGGCCCAGCGGCCTGCCTGGCGGCGGCTCACGCGGTTGGATACGGTCGTGGCGGTGCCCGCGACGACCGCGGTGCGGGCCATTGTGCGAAGCAGTGGCATCGTCTAGTTACCTTTCGTTCTTGGGAGTTTTCAGGATTCCGTGTCGCCGTCGCCGAGCGCCTCGACGGTGTCGAGCACGTCCTGCGCGGATACGCGGTGGAAGGCCAGCATGCGCCCACCGTTGCGGCGCACCGCGGTGGCGAAGGGCGCGGCCCAGGTGTTCTCAAAGCAGATCAAGAGCGCCATCTCCCCCGGCTCCAAGAGCTCGCCCGCCGTGCCGGCGTCCTCGTCGTCGAGCATCCCCGTGCGCGCGCCGGCGAACACCACGAGGTCGTTCACGCCGTCGCCGTCGAGGTCCTTGATCTCCACACCCGCGACGTTGCCCGCCGCGTCCTTTTCCACCATCAGCACATCGAGCACGCGGATCACGCCGCGGTCCACGAGATCCACGAACAGCGGCACCGCCTCGCCCGTGCGCGGGGCGTCCGCGGGGTAGCCGATCACCACCACATCCACTGGGCCAAGCTCCAACTCCTCGTAACTCACGGCTGCTCCTCTGGTTGACTGGCGTTGAGCTTAGACCCCTCCCGCACTTACGCATCATCCGTGTGGGATGAAGCGAGGGTTTTAAAGGGGCTCCGCTTCGCTCCGCCGTGTTGGCCGCGTGCTGAAGACCGGCGCGTACGATCAGACGGGGGCCCCCTCGGGGCTAGCGCAAAAGCTCAGAGCACTGTTTCTTGCCCCGGAGCTAGGACGCGGACTTCGACACCCGGCGCGAGGCTTGCGAGGTGCTCGGCGAAGCGGCGCGGCGGCGCGGCGATGCGAGCGGGCGTCATGCCCCAGAAGGGGCCGATGGGCTGGAGCGTGCCCCAGTGGATCGGGATGGCTAGGCGCGGCTCGATCAGGCGTGCTGCGCGGGCGGCGTGGAGCGGGTCCATGTGGCCGGCGCCGAGCGTGGGGCCCCAGCCGGCGACGGGGAGCAGCGCCACATCGAGCGAGGGCGCGAGCTCGGCCATGCCCGCGAAGAGCTCGGTGTCGCCGGCGAAGTAGATCGAGCGGCTGCCGTGAACGATGAAGCCGAGGGCGTTGGCGCGCGGGCCGCGGGGACGGCGGCGACCGTCGTGGTGGGCGGGCACGGCGGTGACGGTGAGGGCGCCGAGGCGCAGCTGCTCACCGACGCCGAGCTCGCGGACGTCGCTGAAGCCGCTGCGGCGCAGCCACGCACCGGCGCCGGCGGAGACCACGAGGGGGGTGCTGCTGCCGATGAGCCGCAGCGAGGGCAGGTCGAGGTGGTCCTGGTGCAGGTGCGAGATGAGGATCGCGTCGGGCGCGGCGTAGTGGTGCGGGTCCGGCGGCGCTGGGAGGCGGCGCAGGTGCGCGACGCGCGCGCGCAGGAGGGGATCGGTGAGCAGGCGCACGCCGTCGAGCTCGATCAGCACGGTGGAGTGGCCCAGGAAAACGATACGGTCCGGAGCTGCGACTGCGCGCGAGGCGCTCGCGCCATCGGGCATGGACGTGAACCTAGCAACGAGACGCTTGCAATTGGCGATCAGGCAGGGACGTGAAGCTAGCAACGAGACGCTTGCAACCGGCGATCAGGCAGGGGCGAAGCAGGCATGAGACAGACGCAGGCATGACACAGCGGACGGGACGCACATGAGAGCCGGACGAGCCGCCATCGGGTTCGCAATCCGCACGCTGGTGATGCTGGTCGTCGAGGCCCTGGTGCTCCTCGTGATGGGCGCGCTGTTATCGGGTGTGGAAGCGCTCTCATTCGAAGCGGCGCTGCTGGTGGCGGTGGCGATGGCGCTGATCAATGCGCTGCTGTGGCCGATCGTGATGCGCGTGGCGCTGCCGCTGACGATCCTCAGCTTCGGGCTGGCCTCGCTGGCGCTGAGCGCGGGCGCGGTGTCGCTGGCGTTCTGGCTGGTGGATGACCACACGCCGCCCTTCGGCGCGTCGATCGCGATCGCGTTCGCGCTGGCGCTGGTGTCGATGCTGGTGGCGCCGCTGCTGGATGTGGAAGGCGACGCACGGAACCTGCGCGTGGTGCGGCGCCGGGCGCGGAGCTCGCGCGGGCGTAATCGCAGCGAGGTGCCGGGCGTGATCATGTTCGAGATCGATGGGCTCGGCGAGGGCATCCTGCGCGAGGCGCTGCGCGAGGGGCACGCGCCGACGATCAAGCGCTGGCTGGCCGATGGCAGCCACCGGCTGCTGGGCTGGGAGTGCGACCTGAGCTGCCAGACGGGGGCGAGCCAGGCGGGGCTGCTGTTGGGGAGCAACTGGGACATGCCGGCGTTTCGCTGGTATGAGAAGGAGTCGGGGCGCACACTCGTCTCCAATCACCCCTCCGACGCGGCGGAGATCGAGCGGCGGCACTCCACCGGCAGGGGCCTCCTGGCGGCGGGCGGGCGCAGCCGCGGCAACATGTTCTCGGGCGACGCGCCGCGGGCGACGGCGACGATGAGCGTGATCCGCGACCGCAGCCGCTCCAAGGCGAGCGACCTGTTCGCGTACTTCGCGGACCCCCACGGCTTCATGCGCACGCTGGTGCTGTCGCTGGCGGACATCGCGCACGAGCGCCGGGCAGCGCGCCGCCAGCGCCGCAGCGGTGCGCAGTGCGTGGAGCGCGGCGGCTTCTACCCGCTGATTAGGGCGGCGATAGCGGTGGTGATGCGCGACCTGAACACGGCGATGCTGATGGCGGACATCGTGGAGGGCGTGCCGGTGAGCTACGCGACGTTTGTGGGCTACGACGAGGTCGCGCACCACTCGGGCATCCGCGAGCCCGATGCGCTGGCGGTGCTGCGCCGCCACGACCGCGAACTGGAGCGCCTGGAGCGCGCGTGCGCGCAGGCGCCGCGGCCCTACCACCTGGTGGTGCTCTCCGATCACGGCCAGACGCAGGGCGCGCCGTTCCGCCAGCGCCACGGCGAGACGCTGGAGCAGGTGGTGCAGGGGGCGCTGGCACGCGGCGAGGTGCGCGCGCCGGCGGCGCTCGATGAGGCGTGGGGGGACCTCGGCGCGGTGCTGGCGGACGCGGGCAGCGAGCCCAGCATCGGTGGACGCGTGGTGGCGCGCGCGACGCGCAGCAGGATGGTCGATGGCACGGTGGCGCTGGGCCCCAACCGCGAGGCGCTCGCGGATCGCGAGGTGTCTGCAGATAGGGCACCGGGGGATGAAACATCAGGGGACGAGGCGTTTGCGCGGGAAGTGTCCGAGGACGAGCCGGAGCAGGAGGCCATCGTGCTGGTCTCCGGCTGCCTCGGCCTGATCTACCTGCCCTCGAGCAAGGAGCGCCTGACGTTCGAGCAGATCGCCGCGGCGCACCCACAGCTGCTACCAACGCTGAGCGCCCACCCCGGAATCGGCTTCGTCATGGTGCGCACGCAGCGTGGCCCGCTCGTGATGGGCGCCGCCGGCCGGCGCTACCTGGCCGACGACAGCGTCGAGGGCGAGGACCCGCTGGCGCACTTCGACGCGAGCGCCGCGGAGCACCTGCACCGCCACGACAGCTTCCCCCACTGTCCCGACATCCTCGTCAACGGCGCCTACGACGCAGAGCGCGAAGAGGTGGCGCCGTTCGAGGAGTTCATGGGCTCCCACGGCGGCCTGGGCGGCCCGCAGACCCACCCCTTCGCGGTGGTGCCGGTGCAGTGGAGCGAGCCCCCCGGCCCGATCGTCGGCGTCGAAGCGATGCACGCGCTACTGCGCGACTGGATCAGCGCGTAGAGACACGCAGCAGAACGGTGGAGTAGGCGGGAACGTTGGCGGCGATCGTCCCGGGGGAGTGGAGGAGGGAGAGGTTGCCGGTCCAGGCGTTCCTGACGGCGTAGACCTTGGCCGTAGGCATCCCCGCGGCTAGCGCGTTGGTGGCGATGCGCAGCGTGCCGGAGCCGCGGTTGAGCAGCGCTATGGCGCGCGAGCCGTCAGACAGCGGCTTGACCCAGACCTGCCCTTCGCCGCCGGCGGACAGCAGCCGCGCCTGCACGCCCGCGGGGTCCTGGTCGATCGCGATGGCTTCGCGGTTTGCGATCGTTGCCTGGCTCTGCGAGGAGAGCGTGATGAGGTCGGCGCTCACCATGAGCGGCGCGGCGAGCATCGCCCACATGCTCTGCTGCGTGCGGAACTGCGCGGCGCTCATGCCCTGATCGGGACCGAGGTAGTCGGGGTCGTTCCAGTGCCCCGGGCCGGCCGCCTGCGGCTGTGTCGCATCCGCATCGAGGTTGGCGAGCACGCTTGAGAAGCGCACATCCCCGGGCACACCGAGATCGGTGTTGGTGCGCCAGCTGTTGCCGCTGCTCGGGCCAAAGGTGTAGGAGGCGAAGGCCGAACCTTCCGGCTGGGGGTCTTCGGGCGCGAACTGGCCGGGCTGCAGGAAGTTGCAGATCGAGAGCAGCATCGGGCGGTGCCTAGAGTTGTGCACGATCGCTGCGTGAAAGGCGCCGTAGGCGGCGGCGGGCTGGAGGCCCAGGCGCACGCCGCCGCAGAAGTCGACCTTCACGGCATCGAAGCCCCAGGCGGCAAAGGTGTTGACGTCCTGCTGGTAGTGCCCGTAGCTGCCGGTGGGGCCGCCGCAGCCCGTGCTGCCCGCGTCGGTGTAGATGCCCACGCGAAAGCCCGCCGCGTGCAGGGTGCGCGCCAGCCAGGCCATGCCGTGCGGCCACTGCGCGGAGCTGACCGCGATCGCACCGTTTGAGTCGCGCGCGCCCTGCCACCAGCCGGCGTCGAGCCATACGTAGCGATAGCCGGCGCGCGCGAGGCCGCGTGTGATGAGCTGGCTGGCCTGCTCGAGCACGGCGGCCTCATCGAAGTGCCCGCCGAAGGTGAAGTAGGTGTCCCAGCCCATGTAGGGGGTGGGGGCGAGCACGGCGGCAGAGGTGGCCCCGCCGGCGAGGCGCGCGTTGTGGCGATGGGTCGACTGCGGTGTTGCGTGGCGGGCAACCGCGGCCTGCGGCGCGTTGGGAGCCGGTCGGGTCGTGGGCAATGCAGCCGCTGCCGCGACGCGCCCAGTCCCGCCGCGCAAGCTCCCCTTCCGCGCGGCCCCGAACGTGAGCGTGGCGCTCTTCAGAGATGCGCTGATCGCTCCGACGACGGTGCCGCTGACGGTAAGCCTCACCGCCAGACGATGCGCGTGCGCGAGCAGGCGCCTGCCGGTCGCGTTGAGCGCCACGCTCGCGGTGTAGTGCTGGCGCAGACTCAGATAGACGGTGCGCGCACCGACGGTGAGCGTCACGCGCCGCGTATGCGCAGCGGCAGCGAGCGCCACGACGCGGTGTCCGCTGATGGTCTCCTGCACGCTCAGACGCAGCACGATCTTGCACCTGCCGGCGGCCTGCGCGGAGCACGTGAGCGGCACTGCCACGGTGTAGCGCCCGACGCGGGGCGCGCCGACGGCCGTCTCGGAGATGGCGCCGAGCCCACCCGCGGGAACGCTGACGAAGCCGCTCGTGGCGCTCGCGCTGCCGGCCGCGGTCGTGGCAGTCACGCGACACTGCAGGTGGTGGGAGACATCGGCGGTGCTCACTAGATAGGACGGGCCGCCGGCTCCGGCGATCACGCGCGTGTCGCGCAGCCAGAGGTAGGCCAGCGCCACCCCGCTCGCGCTCACCCCGGAGCGGCAGGTGAGCGGCTGCCCGGGCGCGGGGGTCCCCACAATCGAGGGGTGCGGCTGCACGAGCACCGCTTCGGGCTGGGGCGGAACCGGGGCGGGGCTCGCCGCTGTGAACACGCGCCCGCGCGCATCGACGGCAGCGCACAGCCCCGCGCCTTCGCTCACGCAGGAGATGCCTTTTAGCGCGGTGGCCGGCTGCAGATCGATTCCGCTACCAACCCAGACCGGCGGAGCCGCCGTGGCGTCGTCGCTGGCGAACGCGTAGCCGCTGGCGTCGAGCGCCAAGCACAGCCCGCTGGCGGCGCACGAGATCGCCGTGGGAGAACCGAAGACGTCGAAGGCGGTGGAACTCCAGGTGGCGCCCGTACCCGGAGCCGCGCCGGGGCTCGCAACCGCGGCGGCGTTGGGACTGGCAAACGCGTTGCCGGAGCTGTCGATCGCCACACACGAGGCGGGCGCGAAGCAGGACACCGCCACCAGCCCCAGCGTGGGGTCGATCAGACGCCTATGCCAGGCGGAGGCCCCGGCGGCCGGTTCGGTGCTCACCGCCACCTGCCCTTCGCTGTCCACCGCAGCGCACAGCGCCGCCGAGGCGCAAGACACAGACTTCAGCCCCACCGGGGTGCCATCCGCATACGGCGCCGACCACGAAGCTGACCCCGCCACCGCCGGATGAGTGCTCTGCACCGCGTGTCCTTCGCCGTCCAGCGCTACGCACAGCGACGCCGAGGCGCAAGTGATGGCGGTGAGTGCCGTGCTGCCATCGATCGCAAACGGCGCCGACCACGAGCCCGCCGCATTGACCCCCGGCTGCGTGCTCACCAGCGCCCGCCCCGCCCCGTCGACCGCCACGCACAGACCCAGCGAGGGGCAGGAGATCGCTGTAAGCGGCTGGCCGCTGTCGATTTCGCTCGCTCCCGACCACGTCATCGACGGCGCGGCGAGGGCAGGGGCAAGGGCGCAGGCCACGTACGCCCATACGCACGCGGCGCACAGCAGCGCGAGGGCAGCGGGCAGGGCGAGAGAGCGGCGAGGACGACCCACTTCAAGCAGCAACACCAGCCCGCGGCAACTGTTGCGCCATGAGCGCCAAATGACAATCGGAACTCGCTCGCGTCCTGCCGACCGGCTGCCGTCACTCAGAGATCCGGGAGGTGCTCGATCTCGGGCGAGCGCAGCGCGATGCCCAGGCCGCGCAGCGACACGCGGCCCGACTGCGGGTAGAAGCACATGTCGCTCAGCTCGCGGGTGCCGTAGGCGAGGTAGGTGAGACCCTCCGCACCCGGGCGCAGGGCGTGCGCGACACCCGTTCCGGCGGGTCGTGAGATGACATCGCCAGGGCGCAACTCATGCTCCTCGGGGCTCTGCGCGCCACGCCCCCACAGCTGAAGCGTGCCGCCGCCGCCGAGCACCACGAAGAGCTCCTCCTCTAGGGAGTGACAGTGGGCGGGGGCGCCCTGACCGCCCGCGGCGAGGGTGACGTGGTTGAGGCCGGTGGCCGACGCTCCAGCTGCCTGGCCGGCACGGCGAGCGCGACCGCCGAGGATCGCGGGGACATCGGCAAGTGCAACGACGTGGGAGGGCCGCTCGGCCGTGAGCGGCGGGCATTCAGGCGCTCCGGCCGCGGCCTCCCGGGCAAACGGCGAGTCGCCCTCGCCGAGCTCGACCCAGCGCGGGAAGGACCACGCCACGCCCGCGCGGGGAAGCGCGGTGAGCGCTGGGTCGCGGCGCTGGCCAAAGACAAGCACATCGAGCCCGCCCGCCCCGCCGCGCAAGGTGTGCGCGCCGCGCCTGGGCTTGTGCACGATGCAGTCCTCCGGCCCGATGGCGTAGGTCTGGCCTTCCTGCCACAACAGCCCCTCGCCACCGAGCACGAAGAAGATCTCCTCATCCGCGCCGTGCTCGTGCGCCGGCGTGGAGAAGTGGTCCGCCGCGATCTCGATGCGCCGCAGGCCCACAGTGCGGGTGCCGACTTCGCGGCCAAGATCGCGCCAGGTGGCCTTGATGTGGCCGACGGCCATCTCGCGTGCAGGGGTCTCGTGGAGATTGCCGATCCTCATCGCCCGAGCGACGGTATCAGCCTCGTTGTGCACCTGCCAGGGAGCCAAGTGCCACGCCGCACTGCGCGCATCGACCAGTCCAAGCGTCAGTGCCCATATCCTCCCGGTGGGCCTTCGGGACGGCCCTCACCCGCCGGCACCGGTGCCGCCAATCAGTGCGAGATCCCCTGTGCGCCACCGTTCTACGAGTCCCCGCTGCTCCTCAGAGAGCGAACCCGGCGGAGACACGAGGGCATTTTGCGCGCCGGTGACCGGCTCTCCAAGGATCGAAGCCAGCGCCGCGACCGACTCTTGTCCAAGGCTTTGCCGGCGTCGTGGCACCTCTGCGCCCATGTTTTGGATAAAACGTGCAGCGCGCTCCACTCCTCCTGGCCGTCGTTTCATCGTCTCGATGCGCAGCGCCAGAACGGCGAACGCCACAAACCATTCATCGCCACTCGGCTCTCGCGACGTTCGATTCCTCGACAATCCCAACCTCGGCCGCAACCCCATCAAGCCCAGGCGAAACGCTTTGCCACGTGGCAACCACGGCGGGTGTAGCGCGAGTAATGCGTCGGAGATCGCCGCGAAATCAATTTGCGGACCGCCCGCCGGCCGCACAAACACCGCGCGCACAATATAATCCGCGATCCCCGTGGGAAGCGTTCGGCGCCACAGTATAAACGAATGACCTTCTAGGGCAGCGATGACGCCGTGATGCTCAATGAAATGTAACGTGTCGACAATCCCCGCACGCCAAGCAGCTAACTCTATCGAAGGATCTACTACGGCGAGCGCCAAGACGTGCTGCAAGCACTCCTCGGTAAGCCTAACCTTTACGTCGCGCCAATATCCGAGAATCTCATCAGTCGGGTCATGCTCATCGGCCCCCCACCGCAGCAACGGCCGCTCAAGCGTGAGAAGTAGCTCAACCGCCTCTGGACTCTCCGCCTCACATGCTGCCTTTACTGGTGCTCATAAGACTGTCCGTCACAGCTTCCCTATTCTCAGCTCGTGCCGCCATGAGCGATCCCAGCGCCGTAGTCAGACTGTCTGTCAGCTCGACCTTATAGCGGTTACTACGATTACTCGCAGAATCGAGCAGTGACGCGACGGTATCGCTCACCAGACGGCGTACTGTAGCTGGTTTAGGCACCAGGAACTGGAGACACCGCCCACCGAATCCGAGTAACGCAGCGCGCTTCGTCGCAGAGCCAATGTCCCCAGCGCGATCCAGAGCCAGCGTCAGTAGTTCATCTGCGTCGCCAATAGTTGCACGCGCCTTAATCTGAAAAGCCAACTGAGCGATCACGTCCCACTCGCTGCTTTCAACATGAGGCAGCAGCAGTCGCGCAAGGCCGAGTGCCGTGGGATTGGTGGCCACGAGATACCGTGCCGTGAAGTACTCGAGAAAAGTGCGATGAGTAAATTGATACAGCGGCTCACCCCCCTCCGTGGAACCGGTGTCCGTGAACACCCACGCGCGGCCTCGGCAGAACTCAATAAACGCACGTGCGGCATGTGCCGCCTTATGTGGATCGTCGAAGCGGTGCTCAGACAGAAATGCTGCTGCTTGATCGACCAGCTCCGACTCAGTGACGCCACCTTGGCGCCGCTCATCCTCGTATATCCAACGCGCCAG
>DATBPO010000179.1:0-5840 GCA_036561265.1 Solirubrobacteraceae bacterium
CGAACACGTCGGCGAGTGCCGCGATGCGCCCCTCCGCCGGGATCTCCTCGCCCGCCAGGCCGCACGGATAGCCGCCGCCGTCCCAGCGCTCGTGATGGCTGCGGGCAATCGTGGCGCCCAGCTGCACCACCTCGGCGGGCGAATCGGCGAGCATCTGAAAGCCCGTCTCGGCGTGGCTCTTCATGACCTCGAACTCCTGCGGGCTCAGCTTGCCGGGCTTGAGCAGGATCGAGTCCGGCACGGCCACCTTGCCGACGTCGTGCAGCTGACTGGCCAGGCGCACCCTCTCAGCGTGGCGCTCATCGATGCCCATGCGCCGCGCGAGGATCTCGCAGAATGAGCTCATGCGGTGCAGGTGCTGACCGGTCTCCTCATCGCGGAACTCCACCAGCCGCGCCAAGCGGAAGATCGTCTCCGCCTGCGAGACCCAAACCTTGTGCTCGGTCACGGTCAGGTCCTGCAAGGCGCCCTCGAGCTCCTGCCCGCGCTCGCTGACCGCCGACTCAAGGCTCTTCAGCAGGCGCTGATTTTCAAGCTCTGAGTGACGGCGATGCAGGGCGTTGGCGACGTTGATCAACAGCTCGCCGGTGCCCACCGGTTTGATCAAGTAGCCGTAGGCCCCCAGCTCGATCGCGGTCATCGCCAGCTGCGTGTCGTCCTCGCCGGTCACCATCACCACCGCCGCCTCGGGGTGGCTTGAGCGGATGTGCCCCAGCAGATCAAGGCCCGACTCGCCGGGCATGTTCACGTCGAGCAGCACCAGCTTGTAGGCGCTGTGATCAAGGCGCTCCCTCGCCCCTGCGGCGTCCTCGGCGGCATCGCAGGAGTAACCGCGGTCCTCCACCACGCGCTCGGCCCAGCGCCGCAGCGCCGGATTGTCGTCGACGATCAGCAGCTCCGTCATCTCACTGCACCTCCTGGTTGCCTTTCGACCCTAGCTTCACGCTCTGACCGTCCTTCGACCCGAGCTCCAGACTCTGACTGTCCTTCGACCCGGGCCCGCTCTGACTGTCCTTCGACCCGGGCCCCACGCTCTGAGGGCACCTCGGCCCGACTGGCGCGGGCTCCCGGCTCGCGCGCGAGAACCTCGCCCACTTTGGCCAACAGTGTGGGCGCCGAGAAGGGCTTGTCGATCAGCTCCACGTCCTCACCCACATGCCCGCCGACGCCGAGCAGCGGTGCGGCGAAACCCGACATGAACAGCACCGGCAGATCCGGCCGCTCGCCCAGCAGCTCCTCGGCCAGCTGGGGACCCGACATCTGCGGCATGATCACGTCGCTCAGCAACAGGTCGATCTCCTGCAGCCGGCCCTGCGCGGTGCTCAGCGCGTCGGACCCGTCGGCGGCCGCTATCACACTGTAGCCGGCGCCGACTAGTATCCGCTCGGCAACTCGCCGCAGCGAAGCCTCGTCCTCGACCAGCAGGATCGTCTCCTCTCCACCCAAGCCCTCCGGGTCGACCGGGCGTGGGGGCAGCGAGCGCACCTCTCCCGTGGCCGGCAAGAGGGCCGTAAATGTGGTGCCTACGCCCAGCTCGGAGTAAATCTGCGCTCCCCCGCCGGCGCGCTGCACGATCCCATATACCGTGGCCAGCCCGAGACCCGTGCCCTTGCCCTGAGGCTTTGTGCTGAAGAAGGGATCGAAGGCGCGCTGCACTGCCTCGCGCGACATTCCCTCGCCGGTGTCGCTCACCTGCAGGCGCACATAGCAGCCGGATCTCAGCTCGGCGCGGGATGCGGCGTACTCCTCGTCCACTTCGATATTGGCGGTATCCACCCGCAGCACGCCCCCGTGCGGCATGGCATCGCGCGCGTTGACCGCGAGGTTGACGAGGATCTGCTCGAGCTGCCCCGGGTCGATCAGCACCGGCCACAGCTCCGCGCCCAGAGCGCTCACCAGCTCGACGTGCTCGCCGAGCGTGCGGCTCAGCAGCTGCTCGACGTGCCTGACCACCTCGTTGACATCCACGACCTCCGGCTTGACCTTGTCGCGGCGCGCAAACGCCAGCAACTGACCCGTGAGATTGGCCGCCTGCTCGGCCGCCAGACGGATCTGCTCGACGTCCTCGCGGGTGGCCTCGAAGCGCTCGCCGATCTCCGCGCGCGCCGCCGCCGCCAGGTCGTCCGCCACGAACGCCGCGTAGTTGATGATCACCGCCAGCAGGTTGTTGAAGTCGTGCGCTATGCCCCCCGCCAGTTCGCCCAGACTCTCCAGGCGCTGGGCCTGCAGATGGCGGCTGCGCAGGCGCTCCTCCTCGGCCTCCGAGCGCAGGCGCTCGCGCTCGTGCGTCAGCGCCAAACGCTCGCTCACATCGCGAATCGCCGCGATCGCCAGCTGGCCCTTGCCTGTCTCCACACTTGCCAGGCTGATCTCGGCCGGAAACTCGCTGCCGTCGCGGCGACGGCCGAACAGCTCGATGCCTGCCCCCATCGGGCGCGTACGCGGATCGGCGAAGTACTCCTCACGGTGGGAGACATGCGCCTCGCGCAGGCGCTCGGGCACAAGCATCTCCAGCGACCGCCCCCGCATCTCCTCGCGCCCATACCCGAACAGCGCCTCCGCCTGCGCATTGACCAGCTCAATCACGCCGTCTCTCCCTATCCCCACCATCGCATCGGGAGCTAACTCAAGCAGCGTCTCGGGTTTGAGTTCCAAACCACGGATCTTGTCCACTCTTTAGTAAGTGTAGCGCGATCTGCGCAATTTGGGAGAAATTACCGTCCCTCGGCAGTTACCCGCAATGGATCCTGCGGGAAACAACCGCTTCGGTGGGACCCGCGGGGGCCGATAGGAACCCTGAACGGCATGCAGACCACGACCGACACCAGGTTGCTTGCGCCCACCACCGACACGAAGTTGCTTGCGCCCACCACCGACACCAAGTTGCTTGCGCCGAACGCCACCGAGATGCTGCGTGCCATCTGGCAGCGCCAGCGCCTCCGCGTCAGCGAGCGCATCGAGCTGATCGAGCGCGCAGCCCACGCGCTCGCGCAGGGGCAGCTCGATGTCTCGCTCAATCACGAAGCCGAGCGCGCCGCGCATATGCTCGCCGGCTCACTGGGCACCTTCGGCTTCGTGCACGCGTCCCACGCCGCGCATGAGCTCGAAGTGGAGCTCGCCGACCCGCGGCCCGCACATGCGGCAAGCGTCGCCGCCCTGCTTAGCGAAGTGCGCCACGAGGTGAGCCTGTGAGCCAAAGCTGGCGCTCGCGCAAGCTCGGCGCGCTGGCCCTCGGCGTGCTGCTGCTCACCTACCTGAGCTGGCAGCTGTGGCACTGGCTGCCCGGCGAGCAGGAGCTCGGCCAGGCGTTCCTGCCGCTGTTTGACCTGCTCGGCGTGTGGGCTGCATGGGAAGCCGCGCGGCGCTGCGCGCCGGCCACCGGGCTGCGGCGCTTCTGGCGGCTGATGAGCGCGGTGCTGGCGGCGGAGCTCATCGGCGACCTGCTGCTGCTCACCTACGACATCGCCTACGCTCAGCCGCCCTTCCCCACCCCCGCCGACGCCTTCTTCCTGGCCTCCTACGGGCTGCTGCTCGCTGCGCTCGTAGCGGTCCCCGTGGCCAACATGACGCGCTCCAGGCGCCTGCAGCTCTCACTCGACGGCTGGACCATCGTGCTCGGCGGCGCCGCCGTGGTGTGGTACTTCGTGCTCGGCCCCACCGCACTGGCCACCGGCGAAGGACTGCTGGCGAAGGGCGTCTCGATGGCCTACCCCATCGGCGATCTGGTGCTGCTGGGCGGCATCGCCGTGGTGCTCCTGCGCCAGAGTTCCACCGCGCTGCGCGTGCCCCTGCTCTTCATCGCCGCCGGCGTGCTGCTGGCGGTGGCCGCCGACGTCATCTACGGCTCGGATGTGCTGCGCGGCACCTATACCGCCGGGGACCCCGTCGACGCGCTGTATGCACTCGAGTACAGCGCCTTCACGCTGGCCGCCCTGGCTCAGCCCCCTGTGCCGGCCCCCGCTGCGGACGCGCTGGAGCAGGAGCGCCGCTCGGTGCAGCGCTACCGCGCCGCCGCCTGGCTCCCCTACATCAGCCTCGCCGTCGGCTTCGGCGTCCTGCTCGGAGTCAGCCTGAACAAGGCCTTCTTCCCCGACGTTAGCCTCGTGCTGATCGTCATCGCCCTCGCAGGACTGGTGGCCGCGCGCCAGTACCTTGCCACCTCCGAGCTCACCAAGGTGCAGTCACTGTTGCGCAAGGACATCGTCCGTCGCCGCGAAGCCGAACGCGCCAAGGAGGAGTTCATCTCGATCGTCGGCCACGAGCTGCGCACCCCGCTGACCTCAATCCGCGGCTCGCTCGGCCTGCTGCAGGCCGGCGTCATGGGTGAGCTGCCCGAGGACGGCACCGAGATGCTCGCCGTGGCCGTCACCAACACCGACCGGCTCGTGCGGCTCGTCAACGATGTGCTGGATGTCGAGCGCATGGACTCCGGGCAGATACCCCTGCGGCGCGCGCCCGTGGCGGCGGCGGAGCTCGTCTCGGAGTCAGAGCAGGCGCTGGCCGCCACCGCCGCGCAAGCGCGAGTGCTGGTGCACAGCGACATCGCCGCCACGCTCACCGTCTGCGCCGACTCCGACCGCATCGTGCAGACGCTCGTCAACCTGCTCGGCAACGCCATCAAGTTCTCCCCCCGCGGGGGCAGCGTGACCCTCACCGCGCGTTCCCGTGGCAGCTGTGCCCTGTTCTGCGTCAGCGATGAAGGCCGGGGAATCCCGCCCGATCAGCTGGAGGCCATCTTCGAGCGCTTCAGCCAGATTGACATCTCCGACGCCCGCGAGAAGGGCGGCAGCGGTCTGGGCCTCGCCATCGCCCGCGGCATCGTCGAGCACCACGGCGGCCATCTCTGGGCGCAAAGCGTCCTCGGAGAGGGCAGTACCTTCTGCTTCACCCTCCCGCTCGCTGGAGCTCAGGGCTCCTGCGGGGACTGCGAGCCGCAGGCAGGGCCGGGGTGGCTCGATCCGGCGAGAGCTGGCGAGCCCATGGGAATGGACGAGCCCGTGAGGGTGCGCGAGCCCAATGAGGTCATCAGCGACGCCGAACATCTGGCGAGCGTCCCATGAGCCCGCGCCTGCTGCTGGTGGAGGACGACGAGGACATCCGCGCCGTCGCGCGTCTCAGTCTTCAGCGCATCGGCGGCTGGGATGTCGTGGAGGCCACCTGCGGCGAAGCGGCCCTCGACACCCTCGCCACCGACAAGCACTTCGCGGCGATCGTGATGGACGTGATGATGCCCGGCTTCGACGGTCCCGCCACCCTGCGCCGCCTGCAGGCCCAAGGTCTGCTCTGCGACATCCCCGTCGTCTTCCTCACCGCCAAGGCCGGGCGCGCCGAACGCGAGCGCCTGCGTTCCCTCGGCGCCGCGGGCGTGATCGCCAAGCCCTTCAATCCCGTGGCCCTACCGGGGCAGCTGCGTGACATTCTCGATCCTCAGCGTTAGAGATAACTGCCGAGCGAGGCCATGCGCAGTGTGGCGGGGTGATCGGGGCCGACCATGCGCCTGAGCCAGGCGAGGGCCTCGGGCATGTCAATGGCGCCCATCTCAACCATGGCCTCGATGTCGGCCCAATCCTTGGTGCGGTCGAATAGCGCCTTGAACACAGCCAGGCCGGTGCAGCTGAGCACTGGGATGGTACGGCCCATGAAGGCCACCTGGCGCGCACCGCGCGCCACCTCCTCATGGAAGTGGTGGATGTCGAGGAACACGTCGACCGGCGTGTCCTCCCACCATACGCGGGCCTGGCCATCCCGTTCGGCGGCGTCAATATCGGTGCGCGCAACTGTCACCTCCCTGGGCATAGCCGCGAAGACGTCCTTGGCGCGCTTGGGATCGACGAAGACAT
>DATBPO010000180.1:0-3129 GCA_036561265.1 Solirubrobacteraceae bacterium
TCTGCCTGCTACTGCCACTTCACCTCGCCCATCCGCCGCTACCCCGATCTCATCTGCCACCGCGCCCTGCTCTCCAGCATCATTCACTCCGAGCGCGCCCCCCGTGGCGGTGAGCTCCCCGACCTCGGCGCCTGGACTTCAGAACAGGAGCGCGAGGCCATGAAGATCGAGCGCACCGGCGATGACATCGCCGCCAGCTTCGCCCTGCAGCAGCTTCTCTTTGAGGGTGGTCTCGAGCAAACCTTCGCCGGCGAGGTCGTCGGGCTCATCTCCGCTGGTGCCTTCATCGCCTTCGGGCCACCCGGCGGCGAGGACATCCCGCCCTATGAGGGGATGCTGCCCGTGCGCCGCATGTCGGTGGGGGAGCGCGACTGGTGGGATGTGAACCCGCAGGGCACCGTCCTGCACGCCCAGCGCTCCGGTGAGACCCTACGCCTCGGCGACCCCATCGCCGTCACCGTCAAGCGCATCGATGCCGCGCAGGGGCGCGTCGATTTGAGTCGCGCGCCCTAAAGCCACAGCGCTCGGCCCACCCGCGCCAGTCACGCCGGGGGCGAACGTGCCCAGTCGCGCGCCCTGAGCCACAGCGCGCGGCCCACACGGCGGAGCGAAGCGGAGCCCCTCAAAAAAAGGCTACCCTCGGCTGCTATGGCCAAGACCAAAGGCAAGCGCAAGATCGGCGCCGGCGACGTCGCCTCCAACCGCTACGCGCGCTATCGCTACGAACTGCTCGACAAGCTTGAGTGCGGCATCGAGCTGCGCGGCACCGAGGTCAAGGCGCTGCGCGAGTCCGGCGCGCAGCTCAAGGACGGCTATGTCAGCGTGCGCGACGGCGAGCTCTGGCTGCATTCTGTGCACATTCCGCCCTACGCGCCCGCCTCGCGCGAGAATCACGAGCCCGAGCGGCCGCGGCGACTGCTCGCGCACCGCCGCGAGATCGATCGGCTGCAGGGGCAGGTCAAGGAGCGCGGCTTCACGCTCGTGCCCACGCGTATTTATTTCTCCGCCGGGCGTGCCAAGGTCGAGGTCGCGCTCGGGCGCGGCAAGGATCTGTATGACAAGCGCCAGACCATCAAGGAGCGCGAGTCAAAGCGCGACATGGAACGCGGCGTCCGCGAAGCGCGGCGCTGAGGACCGGTGCGCGCGAGGCGCGGCCTGAGGCACCTAGGATCTCAGGAGATCGTGCGGCTCACGTAAGCCGCATCCATGCCCACTGCCAGCAGCACGATCAGGCCCACGTAAACCGTCGCCACACCCAGCCTCGCCGCGCGCGGTACCCGGTAGTACGCCGCGCTCTGCAGCGTGCGGCTGCTGCGGTGCTGCCAGCGCCGCCACAGATCGAGGCCCGCGAAGGCGATGATCACGATCATGAACGGGTTCGGGAAGATGAACGCCGCCGCCACGATCGCCCCGAAGCCCACGAACCACAGCGCCGGCGCCATCGCCGCCATCGCCCGGCCGCCGTCCAGCGGCACCACCGGGATCAGATTGAACAGGTTCAGCAGGAAGCCCACGTACGCCAGCGCCAGGAAGAAGTGGCTGCCGCTCAGCTCGCCCACCACCAGGCACACCAGCGCGCCCAGCGAGCCCAGCACCGGGCCTGCCAGCCCCACACGGGCCTCGGCGAGGGCGTTCTCGCCCAGCGACTTCGCCGCGATCACCGCGCCCAGGAAGGGGATGAACATCGGCGTGCTCGCGCGTATGCCCTCGCGTCGCAACTGCACCACATGGCCCATCTCGTGCACAAACAGCAACAGCACCAGGCCCGCCGCGAAGCTCCAGCCCCAGAACAGTGAGTACGCCGCCACCGATACCAGCGCGGTGCCCGCTGTCGTCAGCAGCTTCAGCTTCGGCAGCGCCAGCAGCAGCAGCTTCAGCTGCGCCGCAAACTTCGCCACCACCGCCACGATGCCCGCCGCGATGCTGCCCACGCGTTTGCGCAGTGACTTGCGCTCGCTGCCGAATGGGCTTTCCGCTGTCGCAGCCGGCGGCCCCGGCGGTAACCCCATCGCCCGCGGCAGCTGGGGCTGCTCGAAGGGCACCTCGCTTTCCATGCTCCCCATTGTGGCAGGCGCCTTAAGGGGTGGCTAAGGGAAGATATTTACGGAAGACGCGGGAACTCTGCAAACCGGGTATTGACAGCGCTTTCAGCTCCGCGCTAGCTTGATCACAGACGCGGTACCGAGCCGCAAAGAGCGAGGCCACTGAGGTGTAAGGCCGCGCCGCCAAAGCCAGCAAGGCCCCCGGG
This sequence comes from Solirubrobacteraceae bacterium, assembly GCA_036561265.1. Taxonomy (GTDB): domain Bacteria; phylum Actinomycetota; class Thermoleophilia; order Solirubrobacterales; family Solirubrobacteraceae; genus Palsa-744. The sequence continues at coordinate 2,249 of DATBPO010000180.1, forward strand.
TCCGACGGCAGAGGCTCCTCAAGCGGCCCGGGCCGCGTCGCTTTGGTTTGGGTCACCCCCGCCCGCTCCTCGACCCAAACCGCGGGCCGCGCGCTCACCTGGCGAGCGCTGCGCGCCCGCCTTTTTGCCTCGCGCCGCGTCGTCCACCTCGCCGGCTCGTCCACCTCGCCGGCTATACGCGCCTTCGCCCAGTGACGCGTCGCCCCCCGCCTGGCGACGGCCATGCCGGCCGAACCATCGCGTGCTCCGCTACACTTTCATCACCATCACAAACACTCCCGGGGACGACAGGCTTCGACGCGGTCGGTTCGTGGGGGTGGTCGCGAGCCGAGGTCCCGGGCGGCCTCGTAAAACACCCGGGGACAAATACGTGCGGACTCGCATGAGTACGCCCTCGCTGCTTAGCCACTAGCTAAGCCCGAGGTCTTGGCCCCCACTCGCCTGCGGTGGGGATCGCCGGGATCAGATAGCAGGATCACCTTGCAGCGGTCCGCTCTCGCCGCGCCGGGGACACCTCAGGGAGCTGGTCCTTTGCAACCCGGCCGGCGAGGCTAGCGAGGGATGAGATCAGAGCGCCGGCTACGCTCGTAGACGCCATCCTTTACGCGACCACGGACGTGGGTTCGATTCCCACCGTCTCCATCATCCGCACGAAGGTCGAACCACTAACCGGGTGGTTCGACTCTTCCGCCCTCGTCCACTGGTTGCAGCGGGTGCCAACCGTTGACGTCGACGTCGGCTCGATCGATCATCTTTGATTGCGGAGGCGTCGCGTCGCGCCTACCGCGCCGCAGAGCACGCGGATGGCTCGGGCGTTTACAGCGCTAGCCGGATCGTGCTGGTGAGAGCGTGCTGGCCCGAGCTCAGTCGGGTTGTCAGCT
>DATBPO010000181.1:0-3353 GCA_036561265.1 Solirubrobacteraceae bacterium
CCGAGGTCTGCCAGCAGCGCGATGATCTTCAAGGCCGGTGACTCGCGGGTGTCACCCACGCCCGGCTTGTAGCTGACGCCGAGCACCGCCACGCGCGCGCCCTTCACCGCTAGGCCGGCGTCGTTCAGCGCACGGTGCGCCTTCTCCACGCAGTGGTAGGGCATCTGCTGGTTTACCTTTCCCGCCAGCTCGATGAATTCGGTGGACATGCCGAACTCGCGGGCACGCCAGGACAGGTAGAAGGGATCGACCGGCAGGCAGTGTCCCCCCATTCCCGGGCCCGGCTGGAAGGGCATGAATCCGTAGGGCTTGCTCGCCGCCGCATCGACGACCTCCCAGATATCGATACCCATCCGGTCGGTGAGCATCGCCAATTCGTTCACCAGCGCGATGTTGACCGAGCGAAAGATGTTCTCCAGCAGCTTGGTCAGCTCCGCAACCTCGGGGCTTGAGACCGGCACGAGCTCGTCACAGACCAGGCTATAGACAGCCTGGGCACGCTCGGCGCAAGCCGCGGTCAGACCACCGATCACCTTCGGCGTGTTGCGCAGAGTGAAGTCTGTGCGGCCGGGATCGGCACGCTCGGGGGAGAACGCCAGGTTGAAGTCAACGCCCGCCTGTAGACCAGACTGTCCGAGGATTTCCGCCAGCAGCCCTCTTGTCGTACCCGGGTAGCTGGTTGACTCGAGCACCACCAGTTGACCGGCGCGCAGCACGGCCGAGAGCGCCCGGGCCGAGGCGATCAGGGGCCCGAGGTCAGGCTCGCGGTTTCGGGTCAGCGGTGTGGGCACGCAGATCAGCACCGCCTCGGCCGCCGCCAAGTCGCCGTAGTCGGTGCTGGCCTTGATCAGCTCTCTCACGCGCCCGAGCCGCTCGCTGGATATGTCCTCCACGTGGGAGGACCCTGCACTCACAGCGGCGACTCTGGCGGCGTCGTTGTCCAGCGCCACCACCTCGCAACCCTCTTCGGCAAATGCGACGGCCAGTGGCAGACCGACGTAGCCCAAACCGATGACACCGATCTTCCTCATGTCGGCTGGCAGTCTACGGCCTGTCCCCGCGCTGAAGGTCTTGCAGATCGGCCGTGACCATGCGCGCGACCAGCTCCTGGAAGGAGAGCTCTGGCTCCCAGCCCAGGCGTGTTCGTGCCCTGGTGGGGTCGCCTACGCTGACCGTGTCCTCGTTGGGCCGCCTCAGCGTCCCGTCCACGCGCAGATAGCGCTCGGCCTCTAGGCCCACGCAGCCGAACGCGGCTTGGGCGAACTGCTCGACGGTGTGCGCCACGCCGCTGGCAAGTACGTAGTCCACGGCCTGCTCCTGCTGGAGCATCATCCACGCGCCGCGCACGATGTCCCCGGCGAATGACCAATCGCGGATCGCGCCCAGATCGCCCAACGTGAGCTCATCCCGCAGGCCCAGTGAGATCGCGGCCGCAGCGCGAGTGATCCGCCGGGTGACGAACCGCTCGGGACGGCGCTCTGACTCGTGGTTGAAAACGATCCCCGAGCACGCGTACAGCCCGTGACGCTCGCGCAGCACCCCGACCAGCTGGTGCGCGGCGAGCTTGGCGATCGCGTACGGGGTGGTGGGATGGCAGGGGGTGTCCTCGCTCTGGGGGCCGGGCGCCCGTCCGAACATCGCACCGGAGGCGGCGATGAACAGCCGAGTTTCGCTCCGCGCCTCCAGGGCGCCTTCCAGCAGCGCCGCGCTTGAAGAGACGATCGCGCGCAGGGTCTGCTCGGGCGCAAGCCAGGAGTCCGGGATGAACGACGGGGCGGCCAGATGGTAGATCTCCCGGGGCTCGAACTCGCGCACCCCGGCGCGCAGGCTCTGTAGATCCAGCAGATCGCCCGCTAGCAGGAGCACACGCTCGCGCAGATGCTCCGCACAGCCAAGCGATCGGCCCTGCTCGCCGTGCACGAGGGCCGCCACCTCATAGCCCTTTTGAAGCAGCAGCTCCGCCAGGAACGATCCGTCCTGTCCGCTGAGTCCCGTCAGTAGCGCGCGTGGTCGCGTGGAGTCGGCGGGATCCTCTGCGGTGGGGAGGGGCTCTGATGACATCGCTCAGCTGAGCCTATGACTCGCAGGCGTCATACACGGCGTTCAGTGCCCGCGCCGCGACCTCGGGCGCGCAGAGCCCGCGTACGCGGGCAAGCGAACGCTCACCGGCGGCACGGTCCGCGTTGAGTCGTCCGATCGCCCCGGCCATGGCACCGGGGTCGCCGGGGTCGACCAGACCCTCCTCGCACACGAGCTCCCGCAGAGCCCCGATCGCACTGGCGGCCACCGGCAGACCGGCGGCCATCGCCTCGGCTGCTGAGAGCCCGAAGGTCTCCGCCGAGCGGGAGGGGATCAGCGCCATCGAGGCGCCGGCGCGCAACTGTGATAGGCGCTCGCGGCTCACTGCGCCCAGGAAGCTCACCTCACTGGCGCCGGCGAGTGTTCTCAGCCTCTGGAGATCCGGGCCCTCGCCGGCGATCACCAGCGGCAAACCGGCCGCCTGGCAGGCCGCGATCGCCACGTCGACTCCCTTCTCTGGCGCCAGACGGGAGACCACCAGCGCGTAGGTTCCCTGCTGGGCTCGCGAGCGCTCGGCGAATTCGCGCAGTGGCGGGGCAAGGACGTGTACGCGGCGGTCCGCAAGCGGCGCGCCGAGCTCTAGTAGGCGCTCCAGCGCGAACTGGCTGGGCACGATCAGCTCGTCGGCAAGCTCGACGATACGCCGCTGCCAGAGCGCCAGTGCCGCCGCGTAGGTCAACGCCTGCGCCCGGCTACCGCGGCAGTTGCGCAGCACCCCGGGCAGGGTGTTGCGCCCGTGACAGCGTGTGCACTCATCCCCACGCGTGAAGCACACCCCCACCGCACACACCAGCCGATACTGGTGCAGATGTACGACCACGCGGGCGCCGGATTCCCGGGCGCCGGCGAGCGAGCGCCATCCGAGCGTGGGATGCAGGTTATGGGCGTGCACAATCCTGGCTTTCGTCATGCGCACGGCGCTGGCGACCTCTCGCGGCGCCAGGCCGCCGCGCAACAGACCGGCGCTGGCACGCGTCCTTGCCAGGCCAGCGGAGTCGCGTGCGAGCAGCTCTGCCGGCTCGCCCAAACCCTCGCGCACCAGCCACAGCAGGTCCTCCACGACGCGCTCCTCACCGCCCGTGGTGCGGTAGCTGTTGTGCAGGAACAGGATCATCGCTTCCGTCAAACCTAGACTCTCAGCCAGTCATGTCCCTAATCGTCTCGATCATCATCCCCACCCGCGAGCGCCCCGACTACCTGCGGGTGGCACTCACGTCGATCGCGCCACAGGCGGCGCAGATCGATGCGGAGGTGCTGGTGATCGACGACGGCGG
>DATBPO010000182.1:0-2827 GCA_036561265.1 Solirubrobacteraceae bacterium
GAGCACGGCCGCCTGCGCGACCGCCTCGCGCGCCGCCGGCGAGCCGTCGTAGGCGATCAGGATGGGGGCCGAGTCGGACATGCCCTCGGAGCCTATCCCACGGGCGTCAATGCAGGATCGCCCGCAGCGCGAGGATCCCCAGACCCATCATCGTGCCCACGCACCCTTCGAGCGCGAGCTCGCCCGGCGTGGACTTCGCGCGGATGCCCGCGAGGAGCTCGAAGGCGATCACGCTCACCACGCACGTCCATATCGCCGCGCTCACCCCCGTTTCCTGGCTCCCGCCCAGGGCCCACGTGATCGCCATCGCCGCCAGGGGCAGCGCCCCGCCGCGCACGATCGCCCAATCGTGTGCGAACGCCCGCACCAGGGTGCCCGCCGTAAGGCGCTCGTGCGTGCTCAGGCGCCGGCCCAGGAGATCCGAGTAGGTGTGGGCCAGCCAGTACAGGGCGACCGTCACGAGTGCGGAGCCGAAGGCCGCCACGTAGCTCTCGTGCAGGCCGCTCTCCGCCGCCAGCACCGCTCCGATGGTGATCGTGCCGAACACGATCCCCGCCGGGTTCTCTTCGGGCAGCACCCAGTCGATCAGTCGCTCCAGCCGGGGTCGCTGCGCGGGTGGGCTCATCGCGCACAAAGCTACCGCCGCAGGCGGCCCGTGGCCCGGCGACCGCGCGCGCGGGTCCTAGCATGGCGCCTGACCCACGACACTCTCCAGGAGGCGATACGCGTATGAGCACCACCACACAGCTGATCACCGGCGTCGACTTCGTCGCGCTGCCCACCCACGACGTAGAGAAGGCCGCGGCCTTCTACGGCGACACCCTCGGGCTGCGCCGCTCCGTCTACATGCCCGAGCGCCACTTCGCGGAGTTCGAGACCGGCAATCTGACCTTGAGCGTCATCAACGCCGAGAGCATGGGCCTCGAGCACCACGTCCAGCACCACGAGGTCGCTCTGCACGTCGAGGACGTCGCCGCCGCGCGGGCCCTCCTGGAAGAGCGCGGCGTGCAGTTCCGCGGCGAGAACCTCGACACCGGCGTCTGCCACATGGCCTTCTTCAACGACCCCGATGGGAATGCGCTGATGCTCCACCATCGCTATGCGCCGCGGGTGAGCGAGGGGTAGGTGCCTTGGGGTGGGTGTCGCTGGCCGGTGTGAGTGCCGCTGGCCTGGGTGTAGGTGCCGCTGACCGGTGTGGGTGTCGCTGGCCTGGGTGTGAGTGTCCAGAGCTGATGTCGGTTCAGTCAAAGGCAGGATGAGGGATACCCTCGTCGTAGCGCTTGAGGCCATCGTCGGGAATGGGCTCCCAGGGGGCGGCATAGGCGACGAAGGCACGCCAGCTGGGCCGCACGCCGGGGTCGCCGTCGAAGGCTCCCATGCGCACGCTCATCTGCGTGTGGTCCTCGGGGTTGCGGCTGAAGAGATGCGCGCCGCAGTCGCGGCAGAAGCACTTCTCAAAGCCGCCGTCGGGGTGGCGCCAGGCGCGGACAAGCTCTTGGCCCCGGAGCAGCCGAAAGGTGCGTCCGTCGATGCGAACCTGCGCGGAGGAGGCCGTGCCGGTGCGCCGCTGGCAGCGCGTGCAGTGGCAGTAGCCGGCGGCTCGCGCGGGCATGGTGAGCTCGAAGCGCACGCCGCCGCAGAGGCAGCCGCCGGTGCGGGAGGGCTCTTGGGCAGTGCTGGGGTTTGACATCTGAGGCTTCGGGGATCTGATCAAGCCCAGCATCGGACTCGAACCGATGACCCCCTCCTAGCTCAGCTGGTAGAGCGCCGCCACGGTAAGGACGTGCTCCAGAGGCGACACATCGCTAGGGGGGAGGCCATTTTTCGCTCCTATGTTGGTGTTTCGGGAGTAGGCCCCGTCGGACAGACGAGGACAAAAAGTACATCGACCGGCTGGCAATCTGCGGTACTAAAGTATCCTCCGCCTCTAGAGCCGACGTCGGGAATCGAACCCGAGACCTCATCCTTACCATGGATGCGCTCTACCAGCTGAGCTACGTCGGCGGGGGTGCTTGCACCATCGTACAGCGGCCGGGCGGCCGTTGCTGGGCACCGATTTGGCATGGTATTGTCTGGTACCGAAGTACCGAGTGATGCCGTGTTGCGAGCACAGTCCCCGATCAAGGTTCATGAGGCCACCAAGGAGAAGGTCCGCTACGCCGCGCTGATGGCGGGACTGAAGCAGGCCGAGCTTGTCGAGCGCGCGGTCGATGAGTACGTCGAGCGTCACCGCGAGGACTTCGCGCAGCGCATGGAGCAGGCGCAGGAGGCACTGCTGGGCGGCAAGAGCGCAACGCTGGCCTACTCGCTGGGCATCAGCGAGATGGATGTGCAGCGGGTCGGCGGTGTCGCCCCCGATCATCTCGGTGCGCGCAGGCCAAAAGGCGCGACCTCGAACCAGGCGAGCTCACCCGAGGGCCAGTCCGCGCGGGGCTCCCACGGTTCGGCCTCCGCAGCTGCCAAGACCAAGCCGAAGAACACATCCGGCAGGCGCTCCTCGACGAAGCGCCCATCGGCTGCCTGAGTCGCGATCACACCAAAACCTCCTCGCTGGGCGCGGTAACGTGAAAACGAACGTCGATCGGCTCGTAGAGCGAGACCGCAACGTCGCGGCCTTTACGATCGAACTCTTTGATGTTGTCTGCCGAGTGGAGAACTATCTGTCGCCTTCGGGCAGCCTGAAGCCGACCGGGCGCTTGGGTCGGGGAGGTGGGGAGATCAGTTGCCGTAGTGCTTGGAAGATCTCCTCGAGCTGCTGGTCGTGCCGGCCGAGCTTCGTTTTGGTCTCTCGCTCGAAATCTTCGAGACGCCGCTCGATCGCGGTGTA